>NZ_JBHVWC010000032.1:0-103772 GCF_042882445.1 Kitasatospora sp. NPDC058218
GGACTGGCGCTCCAGCACCAGCATGCCCACACCCTCGCCCCAGCCCACACCCTCCGCCGTGTCCGAGAACGAACGGCACCGGCCATCGGCCGACAGACCACCCTGACGCGAGAACTCCACAAAGGTGCTCGGCGTGGACATCACCGTCACCCCGCCGGCCACCGCCAGCGAGCACTCACCGGAACGCAATGCCTGCGCCGCCCAGTGGACGGCCACCAGCGACGACGAGCACGCGGTGTCCACCGTGACCGCCGGACCCTCCAGACCCAGGGTGTACGCGACACGCCCCGAGGCGATACTCGGCGCACTGCCGTTGCCGCGGAAGCCCTCGAACTGTTCGGCTCCGAGGAGATCCCGGTAGTCCGTGTACATCACGCCGGCGAAGACACCCGTCCGGCTGCCGCGCAGCGACACCGGGTCGAGCCCCGCGCGCTCGAACGCCTCCCACGACGTCTCCAACAGCAACCGTTGCTGCGCATCCGTCGCCAACGCCTCACGCGGGCTCATCCCGAAGAACTCGGCATCGAACTGCCCTGCCTCGTACAGGAAGCCGCCCGACCGCGTGTACGAGGTGCCCGGCACCTCGGGATCCGCGCTGTACAGCGACTCCACGTCCCACCCACGGTCGGTCGGGAACCCGGAGATCGCGTCGACACCCTCCGACACCAACCGCCACAGGCCCTCCGGCGACCGCACCCCACCTGGGAAACGGCACGCCATCCCCACGATCACCACCGGATCGTCCAGCACCGACGGCAGCACACCCGGCGGGACGTCCGCTTCGGCCTCGTCGCCGAACAACTCGTCCAGCAGGAACCGGACCAACGCCTCCGCCGACGGATGGTCGAACACCAGCGTCGCCGACAACCGCAGGCCCGTCACCGCGCCGAGCCGGTTCCGCAGCTCCACGGCCGTCAACGAGTCGAACCCGAGGTCCTGGAACGCCCGCCGCGCATCCACCTCGGCCGCGCCCGCATGGCCCAGCACCAGCGCGATCTGCGCACGCACCAGGTCCAGTAGCACCTCCTGCCGCTCGTCCGCCCCCAGGCCCGAGAGTCGGCGGGTCAGATCGTCGACCGCTGTGGAGCCGGTCACGACCGACCGGCGGACCCGCGCACGGACCAGCCCCCGCAGCAGCGCGGGCACCTCGCCCCCCGCGCGCACCGCCGCCAGGTCGAAGCGCACCGGCAGGACCACCGCCTCGTCGGCGGCGAGCGCGGCGTCGAAGAGGGTCGCTCCGTCCGCCGGGGTCAGCTCGGGCATGCCGGTGCGGGCGATCCGCCGGATGTCGACGGCGGCCAGTGTGCCCGTCATGCCGCCGTCCCGGGTCCACGGACCCCATGCGAGCGAGACTCCCGGCAGACCGGCGGCGCGGCGGTGCTGTGCCAGCGCGTCCAGGAAGGTGTTGCCGGCCGCGTAACTGCCCTGGCCGGGGCCACCGAAGATGCCGGACACCGAGGAGAACAGCACGAAGGCCGCGAGGTCCAGGTCCTTCGTCGCCTCGTGCAGATTCCAGGCCGCGTCCACCTTCGGCCGCAGCACCGCCGCCAGGCGCTCCGGCGTCAGCGAACCGACCACCCCGTCATCCAGCACACCCGCCGCATGCACCACCGCACCAACCGAATGACGGGCGACCAACCCGTCCACCGCCGCACGATCCGCGACATCGCACGCCTCGACCACCACCTCCGCGCCCAGATCCGCCAACTCGGCGACCAACTCCGCCGCGCCGTCGGCCTCCGCACCACGACGGCTCACCAGCAACAGACTCCGCACACCGTGCTCGACCACCAGATGCCGGGCCACCACCCGACCCAGCCCACCCGTACCACCCGTCACCAACACCGTGCCGTCGCCGCCCCACGGCGAGACGCTCCCCGACTGAACACCAGGCACCCGAACCAGCCGCGCCGCCAAGACCTCACCACCACGCACCAACACCTGCGGCTCGTCCGACACCAAGGCACCCGGGGGCACTTCACCCCCACCCTCCAGATCCACCAGACCGAACCGGTCCGGATTCTCCGCCAACGCCGACCGCACCAACCCCCACACCGCAGCGCCCGCCAGGTCCACACCCGACACCGCACCACGCGTCACGAACACCAACCGCGACGCCGCAAACCGCCCCTCCACCAACCACGACTGCACCAGACCCAACACCCGCGAAGTCACCGCATGCACGGACCCGGGCACACCACCCGACGACTCCGGGGCCAACTCGACCACCACCGCACCCGGCACATCCACCAACGACGCCAGATCAATGTCCTGACCGACCGTCACAAATGAAGCCGGGTCACCCACCGCCACCGGCACCCACTCCACCCGGAACAACGCATCCCGGCCCGCGCCCTGCGCCGCGCCCGACCACCCGGCCGAGGCCGCCCGCAGCACCAACGACTCCACCGAGGCGACCGGCGCACCCGACGAGTCCGCGACCGCCACGGACACCGAGTCCTCGCCGGTGCGGGTCACCCGTACCCGCACCGCCGACGCGCCCGAGGCATGCAGCGAGACGCCCTCCCAGGAGAACGGGACCACGCCCCGCGGCAGGCCGTTGAAGGCCGACACGTGCAGGGCGGCGTCCAGCAGCGCGGGGTGGAGTCCGAACGGCTCACCGTCCACGCCGGCCGGCAGCGCGACCTCGGCGAAGACCTGCTCGCCCCGTCGCCATGCGGCTCGCAGCCCCTGGAACACCGGGCCGTACCCGAAGCCGCCCTCCGACATCTGCTCGTAGAGGCCGCTCAGGTCCACCGGCTCCGCGCCGGCCGGGGGCCACGTCGCGGCGTCGAAGTCGGCGCCCGGCTCGCCGGACGCGAGAGCACCCGAGCCGCGCTCACCGGTCGCGAGGACGCCGGACGCGTGCCGGGCCCAGGGCCGGTCTCCGGCCCCGTCCGGCCGGGAGCGGACGTCCAGGGTGCGACGGCCGGTCCGGTCGGCCGGTCCCACCCGCACCTGCAGCTGGACGCCGCCGCCTTCGGGCAGGACCAGCGGCGCGGCCATGGTCAGCTCGTCGACCCGGCCGCAGCCGACCTCGTCGGCCGCGCGGATCGCCAGCTCCAGGAAGGCCGTGCCCGGCAGCAGGACCGAGCCGAGCACGACGTGGTCGGCGAGCCACGGGTGGGACCGCACCGACAGCCGCCCGGTGAACATCAGCCCGTCGTCGGCCAGTTCGACGGCGGCGCCGAGCAGCGGGTGGTCAGCGGAGTCCAGCCCGGCCGCGCTGACATCACCGGGTGCCGCGAGTGCGACGTCGGGCCAGAAGCGCTGGTGCTGGAAGGCGTACGTCGGCAGCGCGACCTGCCGGGGGGAGGTCCCCTCGAAGAGCGCGGACCAGTCGACCCGCATTCCGTACGCGTGCAGCTGCGCCACCGCGCCGAGCAGCGTCGCCTCCTCGTCCTGCGCCTTGCGCAGCGCCGGCACCCGCACTGCGCCGTCCGACAGCGAGTCCGCGGCGAGGACGGTCAGCACGCCGTCCGGGCCCACCTCCACGAACCGGCTGACGCCCAGGGCCGCCAGAGCGCGCACACCGTCGGCGAAGCGCACCGCCTCCCGGACGTGGCGCACCCAGTACTCCGGCGAGCACAACTCCTCACCCGGAGCGAGGGCACCGGTCAGGTTGGACACCACCGGGATCGCCGGAACGGCGAAGGTCAGGCCCTCGACCACACCCCGGAACTCCGCCAGCATCGGATCCATCAACGGCGAGTGGAAGGCATGCGAGACCCGCAACCGGGTCACCTTGCGACCCAGTCGCTCGAAGTGGGAACGGACCCGCTCCACCGACTCCGCCGCACCTGACACCACCACCGACGCGGGACCGTTGACCGCCGCGACCGAGACCAACTCGTCCAGAAGCGCCAGGACTTCGTCCTCGCCCGCCTGCACCGCGAGCATCGCGCCACCCTCCGGCAACGCCTGCATCAACCGACCCCGCGCCGCCACCAACGCACAGGCATCCGCCAGCGAGAACACCCCCGCCACATGCGCCGCCGCGACCTCACCGATCGAATGGCCCGCCACGAAGTCCGGCCACACACCCCAGGATTCGAGCAGCCGGAACAGCGCCACCTCCACCGCGAACAGCGCGGCCTGGGCATGCACCGTCCGGTCCAACAGCTCCGCGTCGTCGCCCCACACCACCTCCCGCACCGACTCAAAGCCCGGCTCCGCACAGACCGCGTCGAACGCCTCCGCGAACACCGGGAACCGGCCGTACAACTCCCGCCCCATACCCAGCCGTTGCGACCCCTGCCCGGAGAACAGGAACGCCACCGGAGCCTTGGCCACCACACCGGTGAAGAGACCGGTGGCCGCACCGCCCGCTGCCAGGGCGTCCAGGCCGCTCAGGAGCCGCTCGCGGTCACCGGCCACCACGACGGCCCGGTGCTCCAGCGCCGCCCGGGTGGTCGCCAGCGAGAGGGCGACATCGGTCGGGGTGAGGTCCGCGTCGGCCCGGACGTGTGAGGCCAGCCGCGCGGCCTGGCCGCGCAGGGCGGCCTCCGTCCGGCCGGACAGCAGCCAGGGCACCGCGCCGGGCGTCCGCAGCCGGGCGGCCGGAGGCAGCGGTTCGACCTGCTCGGCCTGCTCCAGCACGATGTGTGCGTTGGTGCCGCTGATGCCGAACGCCGACACGCCGGCCCGGCGCGGCCGACCGGTCGCCGGCCAGTCCCGGGTGTCCGTCAGCAGTTCGACCGCACCGGCGGTCCAGTCGACGTGTGAGGAGGGCGCGTCCACGTGCAGGATCCGCGGCAGCACGCCGCGGCGCAGCGCCATCACCATCTTGATCACGCCGGCCACACCGGAGGCGGCCTGCGCGTGGCCGATGTTCGACTTGATAGCGCCGAGCAGCAGCGGCCGTGCGGGATCGCGGTCCCGACCGTACGTCGTGAGCAGCGCCTGCGCCTCGATCGGATCGCCCAGGGTGGTCCCCGTGCCGTGCGCCTCCACCGCGTCGACCTGGTCGGGCGAGAGCTGCGCGTTGGCGAGTGCCGCCCTGATCACCCGCTGCTGGGAGGGGCCGTTGGGGGCGGTGAGCCGACTGCTGGCACCGTCCTGGTTGACGGCGGTGCCGCGGACCACGGCCAGGACCTGGTGGCCGTTGCGCCGGGCGTCCGAGAGTCGCTCGACCAGCAGGACGCCCACCCCCTCGGACCAGGAGGTGCCGTCGGCGGCCTCGGCGAACGGCTTGCAGCGGCCGTCGGGGGCGAGGCCGCGCTGGCGGGAGAACTCGGTGAACAGGCGGGTGGTCGGCATCACGGCCACGCCACCGGCCAGGGCCATCGAGCACTCGCCGGCGCGCAGCGCGCGAACGGCCAGGTGCAGGGCGACCAGCGCGGAGGAGCAGGCCGTGTCGACGGTCACCGCCGGCCCTTCCAGGCCGAGGACGTAGGAGATCCGGCCGGAGAGCACGCTGACCGCGCCCCCGGTCAGCAGGTGGCCCTCGGTCTCGGCGGACTGCCGGGCGAGCGAGCCGTAGTCGGTGTCGGCGCCTCCGACGAAGACCCCGGTGTCGCTGCCGC
This sequence comes from Kitasatospora sp. NPDC058218, assembly GCF_042882445.1. NCBI lineage: Bacteria > Bacillati > Actinomycetota > Actinomycetes > Kitasatosporales > Streptomycetaceae > Kitasatospora > Kitasatospora sp. NPDC058218. Next base: position 5,526 of record NZ_JBHVWC010000032.1, read on the forward strand.
GCAGCGAGGCGGGGTCGATCCGGGCGGCCTCGATCGCCTCCCAGGCCGACTCCAGCAGCAGCCGCTGCTGCGGGTCCATCGCCAGGGCCTCGCGCGGTGCGATGCCGAAGAGTTCCGCGTCGAAGTCCCCCACGCCGTCCAGGAAGCCGCCGTGGCGCACATAGCTCTTGCCCGGTGTGCCGGGGGTGGGGTCGTAGAGTGCCCCGGTGTCCCAGCCGCGGTCCTCGGGCAGCTCGCCGATGGCGTCGACGCCGTCGGCCACCATCCGCCACAGGTCCTCCGGCGACCGGACGCCGCCGGGGAGGCGGCAGGCCATGCCGACGACGGCGATCGGCTCGTTCTCCCTGGCCTCGACGGCCTCCAGCCGCTGCCTGGTCCGCTTGAGGTCGGCGGTGACCTTCTTGAGGTAGTCGCGGAGCTTGTCCTCGGAGGAGCTGACCATGGGTGGGAAGACCTCGCAGTTCGGAAGGGCGTTGCACGGTTGCACGGCGTACCGCGCGTTCGGTGTGACCCGGGTGACCCGTGGTGACGGGACCGGCCGGTGGTGACCGGCCGGGCTCGGTCAGGCGAGGCCGAGTTCGTTGTCGATGAGGTCGAAGATCTCGTCGTCGGTCGACGCCGTCAGATCGGCGTCGCCGTGCTGCCCGCTGTCGTCCTCGTCGGGGGTGTCGAGCTTCCACTGCAGTGTCTTGAGCCGCAGGACCAGCCGGGCGCGGGTCTCGGTGTCCAGTTCGGCGCCGGCGACGGCCTTCTCCAGTCCGTCGAGCTCGGCCAGGACGGGCGTGGCCGGCCCGGTGCCCGGCTCGCTGCCCAGTGCGGTGCGCAGATGGCGGGCCAGCCCGACGGGGGTCGGGTGGTCGAAGACGGCGGTGGTCGGCAGCCGCAGGCCGGTCTCGGTGCCGAGGCGGTTGCGCAGCTCGACCGCCGTCAGCGAGGACATGCCGAGGTCCAGGAAGCCCCGGTCGGCCTCGATCGTCGCGGTGGAACCGTGACCGAGGACGGTGGCGACGTGCCCGACGATCAGCTCCAGCAGCAGGTTCTCCTGCTCGGCGGTGCTCAGCCCGGCCAGGCGGTCGCGGAGTTCCTGCTCGGCGGTGTGCCGGGCGCGCGCCCCGGGGGCGGTCGTCGGTTCGGCCCGGCGCACCGGGGCGGGGAGCAGTCCGCGCAGCAGCGCCGGGACGTCACCGGAGGTGAGGGCCCGAAGGCCCAGCCGGACCGGGGCCAGCAGTGGGCTGTCGACGGCCGAGGCGTGGTCGAGCAGGGCGAGCCCCTGGTCGGCCGAGAGGGGCAGCATCCCGGAGCGGGCGAGGCGGGCGACATCCATGTCGCCCAGGGTGGCCGTCATTCCACTGGAATCCCCCCAGTATCCCCACGCCAGCGAGACGGCGGGCAGGCCGCGCGCCCCGCGCTGCTGGGCGAGGGCGTCGAGGAAGGCGTTGGCCGCCGCGTAGTTGGCCTGCGCCATGCCGCCGGCGAGGCCGGCGAAGGAGGAGAAGAGCACGAAGGCGGAGAGGTCCGCGTCCCGGGTCAGCTCGTGCAGGTGCCAGGCGGCGTCCACCTTGGGCCGCAGGACCTGCTCGACCTGTTCGTCCGTCAGGCTTTCCAGCAGGCCGTCGCCGAGCACACCCGCCGCGTGCACGACGGCGGTCAGCGGGTGCTCGGCCGGGATGTCGCGCAGGACGGCGGCGAGCCGGTCCCGGTCGGCGGCGTCGCAGGCGACCACGGAGACCTCGGCTCCGAGGCCCGCCAGCTCGGCGCGCAGCTCCTCGGCTCCGGGGGCGTCGAGTCCGCGCCGACCGGTCAGCAGCAGGTGGCCCACCCCGTGCCGGGTGACCAGGTGCCGGGCGACCAGAGCGCCGAGCGTGCCCGTTCCGCCGGTGATCAGGACGGTGCCTGCGCCCGTGCCGTCCCACGGCCGGACGGGGGCGGCGGGCTCCGGGGCGGCCGGGACCAGCCGCGGTACCAGCACCGTTCCGTTCCGCACGGCCAGTTGGGACTCCCCGGTGGCGATCGCGGCCGCCGTCGCGGCCGGCAGGGCCTGCTCGGAGCACGCGCGGTCGTCGAGGTCGACCAGCAGGAACCGGCCGGGGTGCTCGGACTGCGCGGAGCGGAGCAGGCCCCAGACCGCGGCGGTGGCGGGGGCCGGGACGTCCTCCTGCGGACCGGTGCCGACCGCGCCGGAGGTCACCAGGACCAGCCGCGAGGCCGCGTACCGGGGGTCGGCCAGCCAGCGCCGGGCGAGGTCGAGCACGGCGTGCACGGCCTCGTGCGCGGCGGCGACGACGTCCGGACGCTCGGAGCCCTCGGTCGGCGTCTCGGCCGAGAACCGCAGCAGCACGGTGTCGGGAGCCGGCTGCGTCGCCGGCTCCCCGGAGGTCAGGGCCGCGCGCAGGTCGGCGGGCCGGTCGAAGGTGCGGGCCGGGGCGGCGGCCCGGTCGGCCGGGCCCGTGACGGGCAGTTCGCTCCACTCGACGCGGTACAGCGCACCCCGGCGCTCGGCCGCCGTCGGGGCGTCGTCGGCGCGGGGTGTCGCGTCCAGCCAGTAGCGCTCCCGCTGGAAGGCGTAGGTGGGCAGGTCGACGACCCGGCCGCCCGCGACCGCGCGGCTCCAGTCGACCCGGACGCCCTGCACGTGGGCCTCGGCGAGGGAGGTCAGCACCCGGGCCGGGCCGCCGTCGTCGCGGCGGACCGATCCGATCACCACCGCCTCGGCCTCCGCCGCCGCGACGGTGTCCTCGATGCCCGTGGTGAGGACGGGGTGCGGGCTGGCCTCGACGAAGACGTCGTGGCCCTGGCCCAGCAGGGCGCGCACCGACTCCTCCAGGCGCACGGTGCGGCGCAGGTTCTCGAACCAGTAGCGCGCGTCCAGCCGGGTGTCGCGGTCGGCCCAGTCGGCCGTCACCGTCGAGAAGAACGGGATCCGGGCCGGGCGGGTCCGGATGCCGCCCAGGTCCGCCAGCAGGGTCTCCCGGATGCGCTCGACCTGGGCCGAGTGCGAGGCGTAGTCCACCGGGATCCGCTTGGCCCGCACGCCGTCGCCCGCGCAGGAGTCGATCAGTTCGGCGAGCGCGCCGGGATCACCGGAGACGACCACGCCGGCCGGCCCGTTGACCGCGGCGATCGAGATCTGCTCGCCCCAGGCGGCGAGTCGGGCCAGCACCTCGGCGTGCGGCGCGGTCACCGACACCATCCCGCCCTGGCCGGAGAGTGCGGCGGCGATGGCCCGGCTGCGCAGGGCGACCACCTTGGCCGCGTCGGCCGGCGAGAGCAGGCCGGCGACGCAGGCGGCCGCGATCTCGCCCTGGGAGTGCCCCAGGACGGCGGCCGGCTCCACGCCGTGGGCGCGCCAGACCTCGGCCAGTGCGACCATCACCGCCCACAGCGCGGGTTGGGCGACGTCCACCCGGTCGAGCCCGGGCGCGTCCTCGGCGCCGCGCAGCACGGCGCGCAGCGACCAGTCCGTGTACGGCGCCAGGGCCTGCTCGCACTCGGCGATCCGGTCGTCGAACGCCGGTGAGCCGTCGAGGAGTTCGGCGCCCATGCCGGCCCACTGGGAGCCCTGGCCGGGGAAGACCAGGACGGCCTTGCGGTCGCGGCCCGAGGCCCGGCGGCCGTGGACGACCCCGGGCGCGGGCCGGCCTTCGGCGAGCGCGCGCAGTCCGGTGCGCAGGGCGTCGCGACCGGTGCCGACCACGACGGCCCGGTGTTCGAGGGTCGCGCGTCCGCTGACCAGGGACGCGGCGGTGTCGAGCGTCGGGGCCGCGTCCAGGTGGGCGAGCAGGGCCCGGGCCTGACCGCGCAGGGCGGGTGCGCTGCGCGCCGAGAGCAGCAGCGGCAGCGCGGACGGCTCGGGCCTCGGCTCGGGTGCCGGCCCGGTCGGGCCGGGTTCGACCTCAGGTGCCTGTTCGAGGATGACGTGCGCGTTGGTGCCGCTGATGCCGAAGGAGGAGACCCCGGCCCGGCGCGGCCGCCCGGTGACCGGCCAGGGGGTGGCCTCGGCGAGCAGGCCGACGGCGCCGGCGGACCAGTCCACCTGCGGGGTCGGGGCATCGATGTGCAGGCTCGCGGGGAGCAGGCCGTGCCGCATCGCCAGGACCATCTTCATCACCCCGGCCACCCCGGCCGCGGCCTGGCTGTGGCCGATGTTCGACTTGATGGAGCCGAGCAGCAGCGGGTGGCCGGTCGGCCGGTCCTGCCCGTAGGTGGCCAGCAGGGCCTGGGCCTCGATCGGGTCGCCGAGCCGGGTGCCCGTGCCGTGCGCCTCGACGGCGTCCACCTCACCGGCCGTCAGTCCCGCGTTGGCCAGCGCCTGGCGGATCACCCGCTGCTGGGAGGGGCCGTTGGGGGCGCTGAGCCCGTTGCTGGCACCGTCCTGGTTGATCGCGGAGCCGCGCAGCACGGCCCAGACCCGGTGGCCGTTGCGCAGCGCGTCGGAGAGCCGCTCGACCACCAGCAGGCCGACGCCCTCGGCGAAGCCCGTCCCGTCGGCGGCCGCCGCGAAGGGCTTGCAGCGGCCGTCGGCCGCCAGTCCGCGCTGGCGCGAGAAGTCGACCATGATCCCCGGGGAGGACATCACGGTCACCCCGCCGGCCAGGGCCAGCGAGCACTCGCCGCCGCGCAGCGCCTGCGCCGCCAGGTGCAGGGCCACCAGCGAGGAGGAGCAGGCCGTGTCGACGGTGACCGCCGGGCCCTCCAGCCCCAGGGTGTAGGCGACCCGGCCGGAGACCACGCTGCCGGCGTTGCCGTTGTTGACGTAGCCCGCGAGCTCCTCCGGCAGCTGCCCGACCCGCCCGATGTAGTCGCTGGAGGAGAGGCCGGCGAAGACGCCGGTCCGGCTGCCCCGCAGCTCCTTCGGGTCGATACCGGCCCGCTCGACGGCCTCCCAGGCCGTTTCGAGCAGCAGTCGCTGCTGCGGGTCCATCGCCAGCGCCTCGTTCGGGCCGATGCCGAAGAAGTCCGCGTCGAACTCGGCGGCCTGGTGCAGGAACCCGCCCTCCAGGGTGCGGGAGCCGGCGAGCCGGTCGGGGACGGAGTCGTAGAGCCCTTCCACGTCCCAGCCGCGGTCGGTGGGCAGGCCCGCGACGGCGTCGGTGCCCGAGGCGAGCAGCGCCCACAGGTCCTCCGGCGAGCGGACGCCGCCGGGGTAGTGGCAGGCCATGCCGACGATCGCGATCGGCTCGTCGGCGGCGACGGCCGCCGCCGGGGCCGGCGCGCCCTGGTCGGCCGGGCCGCCGGTGAGCTGTGCGGCGAGGTGGTCCGCGAGCGCGCCCGGGCTGGGGTGGTCGAAGACCAGGGTGGCCGGCAGCCGCAGGCCGGTGGCGGTGGTGAGCCGGTTGCGCAGCTCGACCGCCGTGAGCGAGTCGAAGCCCAGGTCGCGAAAGGCCCGGCCGGCGTGGACGGACTCCGTACCCGGATGGCCCAGCACGGCGGCGGCGTGGCCGGCCACCAGGTCGAGCAGCAGGGCGCGGCGGTCGGCGGCCGCGAGCGCGGCCAGGCGCCGCCGCAGTCCGTCGGGTGCGGCGGCCTCGCCGTGCCCGGCCGCCGTGCGGGTCCGGCCGCGGAACAGCGAACGCAGCAGGGCGGGGAGCCGGTCGCGGGTGCGCGCGCGCAGCGCGGCGGTGTCGAGCCGGACGGGGACGAGCTGCGCCCGCCCCGCCGCGACGGCCGCGTCGAACAGCTCGATCCCGTCCCGGGTGTCCAGGCGCAGCCCGCCGCTCTGCCGGGCGCGGGCCAGGTCGGCGGCGTCCAGGTGTCCGGTCATCCCGCTGGCCTGTGCCCACAGGCCCCAGGCCAGCGAGGTGGTGGGCAGCCCGCGGACCCGGCGGTGCTGGGCGAGGCCGTCCAGGAAGGCGTTGGCCGCCGCGTAGCTGCCCTGGCCGGCCGAGCCGAAGACGCCCGCGGCGGAGGAGAAGAGCACCAGGTCGGCGAGGTCCAGCCGCTCGGTCAGCCGGTGCAGGTGCCAGGCGGCGTCGGCCTTGGGCCGCAGGACGGTGCGCAGCCGTTCGGGGGTCAGTGCGGCGAGCACGCCGTCGTCGAGGACGCCGGCGGCGTGCACCACGGCGGTCAGCGGGTGCCCGGCCGGTATGCCGGCCACCAGGTCGGCCAGTGCCTCCCGGTCGGCCGCGTCGCAGGCGGCCACGGTGACCCGGGCGCCGAGGGCGGTGAGGTCCGCGCACAGTGCCTCGGCTCCGGCGGCCTCCGGGCCCCGGCGGCCGGCCAGCAGCAGGTGGCGGACGCCGCGTTCGGCGACCAGGTGGCGGGCGAGCAGGCCGCCCAGCTCGCCGGTGCCACCGGTGATCAGCACGGTGCCCTCGGGGTCCCACGGGCGGGGCACGGTCAGCACGACCTTGCCGGTGTGCCGGGCCTGGGCCATGTGCCGGAAGGCCTCGCGGGCGTGCCGCACGTCCCAGGCGGTGGTGGGCAGGGGGCGCAGTGCGCCCTGCTCGAAGAGCGTGACCAGCTCGGTCAGCATCTGCCGGATCCGGTCCGGTCCGGCCTCGATCAGGTCGAAGGCGCGGTAGCCGGCGCCCGGGTGGTCCCGGGCGATCTGCTCGGCCGCGCGGACGTCGGTCTTGCCCATCTCGATCAGGCGTCCGCCCGGGCGCAGCAGGCGCAGCGAGGCGTCGACGTACTCGCCGGCCAGGGAGTTCAGCACCACGTCGACGCCCCGGCCGCCGGTGGCGGTGCGGAACGCGCCCTCGAAGTCCAGGGTCCGGGAGGAGGCCAGCCGCTCGGCGGGCCAGCCCTCGGCGCGCAGCAGCTCCTGCTTGGCCCCGCTCGTGGTGCCGTACACCTCGGCTCCCCAGAGCCGGGCCAGCTGGGTGGCGGCCATGCCGACGCCGCCGGTGGCGGCGTGCACCAGGACGGACTCGCCGGGGGCCAGGCCGGCCAGGTCGCGCAGGGCGTAGTAGGCGGTGAGGAAGGCCACGGGGACGGACGCCGCCTCGGTGAAGGTCCAGCCCTGCGGCATCCGCACCAGCACCCGGTGGTCGGCGACGGCCAGGGGGCCGAAGCCGCCGGTCACCAGGCCCGTCACCCGGTCGCCGGGAGCCAGTCCGGTCACGCCCGGGCCGACCTCGACCACGGTGCCGGCGGCCTCGGAGCCGAGCAGGCGGGCGCCGCCGGGGTACATGCCGAGGGCGTTGAGGACGTCGCGGAAGTTCAGGCCGGCGGCCCGGACCGCGAGCCGGACCTGGCCCGGTTCGAGTGCGGCCGTCGCGTCCGGGGCGGGCAGCAGGGCGAGGTGGTCGACGGTGCCCTTCCCGGTGAGGTCCAGCCGCCACGGCGCCGCGGTGTCCGGTGCGGTCAGTGCGGCGCCCGGCCGGGCGCGGACCAGGCGCGGGGCGTGGGTGACGCCCTGGCGCAGCGCCAGCTGGGGTTCGCCCGTCTCCAGGGCGTCGGGAAGTGCGCGCCAGGAGGCGGGGTGCCCGTCGAGGTCGGCGAGCACGATCCGGCCGGGGTGCTCGGTCTGTGCCGCGCGGACCAGCCCCCAGAGTGCGGCGCCGGGCAGGTCGGTGAGGGCCTCGCCGGGGTCGGTGGCGACGGCGTGCTCGGTGGTCACCAGCAGGCGGGTGGCCGCGAAACGCTCGTCGGCGAGCCACTCCTGGAGCAGCTTGAGGACGCGGTCCAGCGTTTCGCCGGTCGCCTCGGGTACGTCGGCGCGGGGTTGCGGCGCGGTGACCAGGACGACCTCGGGGGCCGGGGTGCCGGGCCGGTCGTCCCGGGCCGTCAGGACGGCCCCGCCCTCGGCCAGGGCCGCGGTGTGGCGCGGCTCGGTGCCGATCAGCGCCCACCGGGCGGCGGCCGGCGCCGCGGCCCGTTCCGGGGCGGGCACCGCGGGCCACTCGATCGCGAAGAGCGCGTCCTGGACGGCGCCCGACCCGCCGGCCAGGGCGTCGGCGGAGAGCGGCCGCACGGCCAGCGCGTCGATCGTGGCCACCGGCCGGCCCGCCCGGTCGGCCATCAGGACCCGGACGGCGCCCGGTCCGGCCGGGCTCAGCCGTACCCGCAGCGAGGTCGCCGCGGTGGCGTGCAGCGAGACGCCGGTCCAGGAGAACGGCAGGCCGGGCCGGCCGTCCTCGGCGCGCAGCGGCCCGAGGCCCGCCGCGTGCAGCGCGGCGTCCAGCAGCGCCGGGTGGATCCCGAACCGGGCCGCCTGCGGCAGCGCCGCCTCGGGCAGCTCCACCTCGGCGAGGACGTCCTCGCCGAGGCCCCAGGCCGCGCGGACTCCTCGGAACACCGGGCCGTACTCGTAGCCGGCCGCGCGCAGCGTGGCGTAGAAGCCGTCGACGGGCAGCGGCCGCGCCTCGCGCGGCGGCCAGTCGGCGAAGGCCCCGAACGGGGTGTCGGCGGGCTCGGCCCGGGGTGCGGCGAGGGTGCCGGTGGCGTGTTCGGTCCACGGCGCGTCCGTGTCGCCCCGGCCGGTGTGCACGGTCACCGGTCGCAGCCCCGCCTCGTCGGGGGCGCCGACGGCGATCTGCACCCGCAGCTCGCCGCCCTCGGGCAGCAGCACCGGTGCGTGCAGGGTGAGTTCCTCGATCCGGCCGCGACCGAGCTCGTCGCCGGCCCGGATCACCGCCTCGGCCAGGGCCGCGCCGGGCACGACCACCACGCCGGCCACGGCGTGCTCGGCGAGCCAGGGGTGGCTGCGCAGCGACCACCGGGCGGTCGCCACCAGCCCGTCGCCGCCCGCGAGTCGCACGGAGGCGCCGAGCAGCGGGTGGTCGAGCGCGGCCAGGCCCGCCGCGGTCACGTCGCCGGTCGGCTGCGCGCCGCGGGGCCAGAACCGCTTGTGCTGGAAGGCGTAGGTCGGCAGGTGCGCCGGGTCGGCGGGCCGGCCGGCGAAGAGGGCGGTCCAGTCGACCCGGGCGCCGTGGTTGCGGGCGTCGGCGAGCGAGAGCAGGAACCGTGCGAGGGAGCCCTCGTCACGCCGCAGCGTGCCGCCGGCGGCGGCGGGGAGCCCGGTGGACTCGATGGTCTCCTGCAGGCCGGTGGTGACCACCGGGTGCGGGCCGACCTCGATGAACACCCGGTAGCCGTCGGCCAGCAGGGCCCGGGTGGCCTGCTCGAACCGCACGGTCCGGCGCAGGTTGCGGTACCAGTAGGCGGCGTCCAGACCGGTGGTGTCGATCGGCGCGCCGCTGACCGTCGAGTAGAAGGGGATGTCGGCCGGGCGGGGCACGATCGGTGCCAGCAGCGCGCCCAGCTCCTCCTCGATGCGCTCCACCTGCGCGGAGTGCGAGGCGTAGTCGACCGGCACCCGGCGGGCCCGGACGCCGTCCCGTTCGCAGCCGGTGACCAGCGCGTCGAGGGCGTCCGGCGCGCCGGAGACGACCACCGAGGCCGGGCCGTTGACCGCGGCCACCGAGAGCCGCTCGCCGAAGGGCCGGACGAGGTCCCGGACGGCCTCGACCGAGGCCGCCACCGCGACCATCCCGCCCAGGCCGGACAGCGCGGTCAGCGCCCTGCTGCGCAGCGCGACCACCCGCGCGGCGTCGTCCAGCGAGAGCGCGCCGGCCACGCAGGCCGCGGCGATCTCGCCCTGGGAGTGGCCCACCACGGCCGCCGGCCGCACGCCGTGCGCCTGCCACAGCCGCGCGAGGGAGACCATGACGGCGAAGAGCACGGGCTGGACGACGTCCACCTGCTCCAGGGACGGCGCGTCGGGTGCGCCGCGCAGCACGTCGTGCAGCGACCAGTCGACGTGGGGTGCGAGCGCGGCCGCGCAGGCGTCCATCCGCTCCGCGAAGACCGGGGAGGTGTCCAGCAGTTCCAGCGCCATCCCGGCCCACTGCGAGCCCTGGCCGGGGAAGACGAACACCGTGTCGCCGTCGCCCTCGCAGTGGCCCTCGCGGACGGCCGGGTGGGCCCGGCCCTCGGCCAGCGCGTCGAGTCCGGCCAGCAGGGTCTCCCGGTCGGCGGCCACGACGGCCGCGCGGTGGTCCAGTGCGGCCCGGGTGGTCGCCAGCGCGTGGGCGAGGCCGGTCGGCTCGGTGCCGGGCGCCGCCAGGTGCCCGGCGAGGCGGCGGGCCTGTTCGCGCAGCGCCTGCGGGGTGTGGGCGGACAGCACCCAGGGCAGCGGTGCCGGGGCGCCCCCGACGGGGCCGGGCGCCGGTTGGGGTTGCGCCCGCGGTTCGGGGTGCGCCTCCAGGATCACGTGGGCGTTGGTGCCGCTGATCCCGAAGGAGGAGACCGCGGCGCGGTGCGGGTGGTCGCCGGCGGGCCACGGGGTCGGCTCGGCGACCAGTGCGACGGCGCCCGCCGACCAGTCGACGTGCGGGGTGGGGGCATCGATGTGCAGGCTCGCGGGCACCAGACCGTGCCGCATCGCCAGCACCATCTTCATCACGCCCGCGACGCCGGCGGCGGCCTGGGTGTGTCCGAGGTTGGACTTCACCGATCCGAGCAACAGCGGCCGGTCGCCGGGGCGGTCCCGGCCGTAGGTGGCGAGCAGCGCCTGGGCCTCGATCGGGTCGCCCAGCCGGGTGCCGGTGCCGTGCGCCTCGACCACGTCCACCTCCGCCGCGGCGAGCCCCGCGTCGGCCAGCGCCCGCCGGATCACCCGCTGCTGGGACGGCCCGTTGGGCGCCGTCAGCCCGTTGGACGCGCCGTCCTGGTTCACCGCGCTGCCGCGCACCACCGCCAGCACCGGGTGACCGTTGCGGACGGCGTCCGACAGGCGCTCGACCAGCAGCAGCCCCGCACCCTCGCTCCAGCCGGTGCCGTCGGCGGCCGCCGCGAACGGCTTGCACCGCCCGTCCGGCGCCAGCCCCCGCTGCCGGGAGAACTCGACGAACATCTGCGGGGTCGACATCACCGTGACACCGCCGGCCAGCGCCAGCGCGCACTCGCCCCGGCGCAGCGACTGCACCGCCAGGTGCAGGGCCACCAGCGAGGAGGAGCAGGCCGTGTCCACGGTGACCGCCGGGCCCTCGAAGCCGAAGGTGTAGGACAGCCGGCCGGAGACCACGCTGGACGCGCTGCCGGTCATCAGATAGCCGGCCACGTCGTCCTCGGCCGTGTCCAGGACCCGGGGGTAGTCCTGGAAGTTGGAGCCGACGAACACGCCGGTGGCGCTGGCCCGCAGCGAGTCCGGTGCCACCCCCGCGCGTTCGAGGGTCTCCCAGGCGGTCTCCAGGAGCAGGCGCTGCTGGGGGTCCATGGCCAGCGCCTCGCGCGGCGAGATCCCGAAGAGTTCGGCGTCGAAACCGGCGAGGTCCGCGAGGAAGCCGCCCTCGCGCACGTAGCTGGTGCCCCGGTGCTCCGGGTCCGGGTGGTAGATCCGCTCGGTGTCCCAGCCGCGCCCGGCCGGGAAGGGGCTGATGCCGTCCGCCCCGTCGGCGAGCAGCCGCCAGAGGTCCTCCGGTGTGCTCACCCCGCCCGGGAAGCGGCAGGCCATCGCCACGATCGCGACGGGCTCCTCGGAGCCGGTCGTCGCGACGGTGCCGGGGTCGGCCGGCTCCCGGCCGCCCGTCAGCTCGGCCCGCAGGTGGGCGGCGACGGCGACGGCCGTCGGGTGGTCGAAGAGCAGCGTGGCCGGCAGCCGCAGGCCGGTCACGGCGGCCAGCCGGTTGCGCAGCTCGACCGCCGTCAGCGAGTCGAAGCCCAGCTCCCGGAAGGCGCGCTTGGCGTCGATGCCGCCCGGGGAGGCGTGCCCGAGCACCTGGGCGATCTGCTCGCGCAGCAGCTCGACCAGGATGCGGTCCTGCTCGGCCCCGGCGACGCCGGCCAGTCGCCCGCGCAGCGGCGAGGTGCCGGTCGGGCCGCCGCCGTCGGCCGGGCGCAGCGCCCGCACCTCGGGCAGGTCGGCGATCAGCGGGCTGGGGCGGGCCGCCGTCAGGACCGCCGTCAGCGAACGCCAGTCCACCTCGGCCACGGTCGCACAGGTCGTGCCCCTCGCCACCGCCCGTCGCAGGGCCAGCAGCGCCGGTTCGGGCGCCATCGGGACGAGCCCGCCCCGGCGCATCCGCTCGGCCGGCAGCTCGGTGGCGGCGGCCATGCCGCGGCCGTCCCAGGGGCCCCAGGCCACCGAGGTCGCCACCAGCCCCTCGGCGCGGCGCTGCCCGGCCAGCGCGTCCAGGTAGGCGTTGGCCGCCGCGTAGTTGGCCTGGCCGGCGTTGCCCAGCACCCCGGAGACCGAGGAGAAGAGCACGAACATCGCCAGTCGGTGGCCCCGGGTCAGCTCGTGCAGGTGGCGTGCCCCCTCGGCCTTGGCGCGCAGCACGCTCTCGAAGCGGTCGGTGGTCAGCGACTCCAGTACGCCGTCGTCCAGCACGCCGGCCGCGTGCACGACCGCGGTCAGCGGCAGCTCGGCCGGGATCTCGGCGAGCAGCCTGGCCAGCGCCGCCCGGTCCGCGACGTCGCAGGCGGCCACGGTGACCCGGGCTCCCGAGGCGGTCAGCCGCTCCGTCAGCTCGGCGACGCCCTCGGCGGCCGCACCCCGGCGGCCGACCAGCAGCAGGTGTTCGGCACCGGCGGTGGCCAGCCACTGCGCCACCCGGGCGCCGAGCGCGCCCGTGCCGCCGGTGATCAGCACCGTGCCGCCGGGCGCCGTCCAGCCCTCCTCGGCGGCCGCCTCCGACGTGCCGGCGGCCGGGATGCGGGCCAGCCTGCGGGCGAGCACGCCGGCGGCGCGGACCGCGACCTGGTCCTCGCCGGCCCCGGCGAGCACGCCGGCCAGCCCCGCCAGGACCCGGCCGTCCAGGACCGCCGGCAGGTCGACCAGGCCGCCCCACAGCTGCGGGTGCTCCAGCGCGGCGACCCGCCCGAAGCCCCAGAGCTGCGCCTGCAGCGCCCCGGACACCGGGTCCGTGCGGTCCACGGCCACGGCCTCGCGGGTGACGCACCACAGCGGCGCGCCGGCGCCCGCCCGGTCCAGCGTGCGCAGCAGCTCCGCCGTCGCGGCCAGCCCCTGCGGCACCGCCGGGAAGTCGGGGTGCGGTCGCTCGTCCAGGGCCAGCACCGAGATCACTCCGGCCAGGGGCTCCCCGGCGGTCCGGCGGACGACCTCCGCCATGTCGGTACCCGGCGCGGTCAGGCGTTCGATCCGCATCCCCCGGGCGGCCAGGTCGTCGAGCAGGGTGGCCGTCCAGCCGTCGTCGTCGGCACCCTGCGGGAGGACGGCCAGCCAGCGACCGGCCGCCGGCCGCTCCGGGCGGGCGGTGACGGGTGTCCACGAGGCCCGGTAGCCCCACCCGTCCACGGTGGCGGACTCCCGCCGCTGCCGCCGCCAGGACGCCAGGACCGGGAGCAGGTCGTCGAGCGAGGCCTCGGCCGCCCGCCCTTCGATGCCGAGCACCGAGGACGCCTCCCGCAGGTCCCCGCGCTCCACCGCCGCCCAGAAGGCGGTCTCCACCGGGTCGGTCGGCGCTTCGCCCGTCACCGCGTCCAGGGCGCCGGTCGGCGGCCAGAACCGCCGGCGCTGGAAGGCGTAGGTCGGCAGCTCGACGCGCCGCGCCCGCGCCCCGGGGTCCAGCGCGGCCCAGTCGACCCGCACCCCGTGGACGTGCAGCCGGGCCAGCGCGTGCAGCGCCGTCGCCTCCTCGCCACGGCCCTTGCGCAGGACGGGCACCAGGGCGGCGTCCGCACCGGCCGACTCCCGGGCCAGCGCGGACAGGACGCCGTCCGGGCCGAGCTCCAGGAAGCGCGTGACGCCCCGGGCCCGCAGGGTGCGCACAGCGTCGGCGAACCGGACGGGCTCGCGGACGTGGCGCACCCAGTACTCCGGCGAGCGGAGCTGCTCCTCGGTCGCGAGTTCGCCGGTCAGGCCGCAGACGAGCGGAACGGCCGGCGCCCCGGGGCGCAGACCCGCCACCACCTGGCCGAACTCTTCGAGCATCGGGTCCATCAGCGGGGAGTGGAAGGCGTGACTCACCCGCAGCCGGGTCGTCCTGCGGCCCTGTTCCGCGAACCGGACGCGGATCCGCTCGACCGCGTCCCGGTGCCCGGAGACCACCACGGACGTGGGCCCGTTGACGGCGGCCAGCGAGACGGACCCGCCCAGCAGGGGCAGGACTTCGGCCTCGGTCGCGTCGAGGGCGGCCATCGCTCCGCCGCCGGGCAGTGCCTGCATCAGCCGGCCCCGCGCCGCGACCAGCGTGCAGGCGTCGGCCGGCGAGAAGACCCCGGCCACGTGCGCGGCGGCGATCTCACCGATCGAGTGGCCGGCCATGAACTGCGGCTTCACGCCCCAGGATTCGACCAGCCGGAAGAGCGCGACCTCGACCGCGAACAGTGCGGCCTGGGCGTGCTCCGTCCGGTCGAGGAGCTGCGCGTCCGCGCCCCAGAAGACCTCGCGCAGCGGGCCGTCGAACCCCGCGCAGACGGCGTCGAAGGCCTCGGCGAAGACCGGGTACCGGCCGTACAGCTCCCGCCCCGTGCCGAGCCGCTGCGCGCCCTGGCCGGAGAACAGGAAGGCCAGCGGCGCCTTCGCCGCCTCCCCTTCGACCAGGGCGGCGGCGCCGCGCCCCTCGGCCAGGGCGTCCAGTCCGCGCAGCGCCTCCTCCCGGTCGGCCGCGACCACGACGGCGCGGTGCTCCAGCTGGGCCCGGGTGGTCGCCAGCGAGCCGGCCACGTCGTCGGTGGCGAGCTCCGGGTGGGAGCGCACATGGGCGGCCAGCCGCCCGGCCTGGGCGCGCAGCGCCTCCGCGCTCCTGGCCGACACCAGCCAGACCGGGAGGGCGGGCCGGTCGGCCGTCGGCAGCTCGGACGACGGCTGCTCGGACGACGGCTGGGGGGCCTGCTCGACGATCACGTGGGCGTTGGTCCCGCTGACCCCGAAGGAGGAGACGGCCGCCCGCTGCGGGCGGCCGGTGACGGGCCAGGCGGCCGGCTCGGTGAGCAGCTCGACGGCGCCCGCCGACCAGTCGACGTGCGGGGTGGGGGCGTCGATGTGCAGGCTCGCGGGCACCAGGCCGTGCCGCATCGCCAGCACCATCTTCATCACGCCCGCGACCCCCGAGGCCGCCTGGGTGTGCCCGATGTTCGACTTGAGCGACCCGAGCAGCAGCGGCCGCCCCTGCGGCCGGTCCTGGCCGTAGGTGGCCAGCAGGGCCGCCGCCTCGATCGGGTCGCCCAGCCGGGTACCGGTGCCGTGCGCCTCGACCACGTCCACCTCCGCCGCGGCGAGCCCCGCGTCGGCCAGCGCCCGCCGGATCACCCGCTGCTGGGACGGCCCGTTGGGCGCCGTCAGCCCGTTGGACGCGCCGTCCTGGTTCACCGCGCTGCCGCGCACCACCGCCAGCACCGGGTGACCGTTGAGGACGGCGTCCGACAGGCGCTCGACCAGCAGCAGCCCCGCACCCTCGCTCCAGCCGGTGCCGTCGGCGGCCGCCGCGAACGGCTTGCACCGCCCGTCCGGCGCCAGCCCCCGCTGCCGGGAGAACTCGACGAACATCTGCGGGGTCGACATCACCGTGACACCGCCGGCCAGCGCCAGCGCGCACTCGCCCCGGCGCAGCGACTGCACCGCCAGGTGCAGGGCCACCAGCGAGGAGGAGCAGGCCGTGTCCACGGTGACCGCCGGGCCCTCCAGCCCGAGCACGTAGGAGATCCGTCCGGAGGCCACGCTGACGGTGTTGCCGGTCAGCAGGTGACCGCCCAGCTCCTCCTCCGACCGCCCGGTGAGCACCGTGTCGTAGCCGCCGTGGCCGGTGCCGACGAACACGCCGGTCGGCGTGGAGCGCAGCGCGTCGGGGGACATCCCGGCCTGCTCGACGGCCTCCCAGGCCGTCTCCAGCAGCAGCCGCTGCTGCGGGTCCATCGCCAGCGCCTCACGGGGCGAGATGCCGAAGAACGCGGCGTCGAACTCCGCCGCCTCGTGCAGGAACCCGCTCGCGCGGGTGCAGGTGGTGCCCGGGTGGTCCGGGTCGGGGTCGTACAGCGCGTCGAGGTCCCAGCCCCGGTCGGCGGGGAAGCCCGAGACCGCGTCGACGCCGTCGCGCACCAGCTCCCACAGCTCCCCGGGGGAGCGGACGCCGCCCGGATAGCGGCAGGCCATCCCGACGATCGCGATCGGCTCCCGGCTCCGGCCGTCCGCCTCGCGCAGCTGCTCGCGAGTCTCGTGAAGGTCCGCGACGGCCCGCTTCAGATAGTCGCGGAGCTTCTCCTCGTTCGACATCACGATGTCAACCTCTCGGGGTGAGATGCCGGGTTCCTGACCTCCAGGTCCGACCCGCCGCCCAGTCTGACCACGGTCGTCCCCGGTTTTCCCTAGGGTCCGTCCGCAGCCGGGTGACCGGGAGGCGGCCAGGCGAAGGCACACCGGGCTCCCCCACGGGCTGCCCGGTGCGCCGTCGCCCGCGGCCCGGTCAGTGCGCCACGTCGGTGGCGCGCAGCCACTCCTCCACGATCCGGGCCGTCCGCGCCGAGTCCTCCCGGATCATCGACAGGTGGTCCGCCTCGACCGGGCGGACGTCCGCGCCCGGGACCAGCGGCTCCGGCTGCTGCTCCTCCCGCCGCGGCGCGGGCGGGACCGGCCCGGCGGCGTCGCCCTCGCCGTCGCCGAACAGCGGCTTACCGCACCGGACCAGCAGGACCGGGGCGGTCGTGTGCTGCACGTCCAGCTGGTTCAGCAGGACCATCCACCGCCCCATCGCCGACAGCCTGGAGTTGGTCAGCCGCACCGGAGAGGCGTCCGCCTGGGTGAAGTTGAGCCGCATCATGCCGGAGTAGTCGACGCCCTCGTCCGCGGTGTGCCGGAAGCTCAGGGTGTCCAGCAGGACCACGCCCGCGGGCCTGATCCCCCAGGTGTTCTCCAGCAGTCCGGCGGCCGCGTAGGCGAAGGAGCCACCGGAGGAGTGACCGACCAGGACGAACGGGTGCCCCTCGCTCGCCCGCAACGCGCTCTCGGCGATCACCCGCACCGCGACCTCCGGCGTGGCAGGCAGCCGCTCGCCGGTGGCGAAGCCGACCAGCGGCAGCGCGGCCACGTCCCGGTCGCCGCGGAAGTGCGCGGCGAGCCTGGCGTACTGGTGGATGCCCGCGTTGGCGGTGGGCGCGCTGACGCAGATCAGGCGCGGCTTTCGCGGGCCCTCGGCCAGCGTGGCCGCCCAGGGCAGGTCCTCCAGCTCGGCGGTCGCCTCGAAGGTCGGGCGCAGGGCCGCCACGGTCGCCAGCATCCGCTGGGCCTCGCCGATCTTCCCCACCGCCAGGGCTTCCATGAACAGCCGCTCCAGCGAGTCGATCTCCTGCCCGCCGGCGGGCATCCCGACGACGACGGCTCCCGCCGTCTCCGGCCCCGGCTGCGCGGACAGTTCGCTGCGCAGCCAGGCGGCGAGGTCGCCGGGGGTACGGCTGTCGAAGACGACCGTCGCCGGCAGCCGCAGCCCGGTGACCGCGGCCAGCCGGTTGCGCAGCTCCACCGCTGTCAGGGAGTCGAAGCCCAGCTCGTAGAAGTCCCGGTCCGCCTCGACGGTGGTGGGCGAGGCATGGCCCAGCACCGTGGCGATCTCGGCCCGGACGGTCTCGACCAGGAAGCGCACCCGGTCCTGCTCCCCCAGCTCGCCCAGCTGCCGGGTGAAGCCGGCCGCCGCGGCGGCGCCGCCCGAGGCGCCGGCGGCGGTGCGGCGGGCGCTGCGGACCAGTCCGCGGAAGAGCGGGGGCACCTCGCCCTGCGGCCGCATGCCGCCGGCGGCCAGGCCGAGCGGGACGACCAGCGGTTCGCCGCGGCCGGTGGCCGCCTCGAACAGGGCCAGCCCCTGTTCGACCGAGAGCGGCGGCATCCCGCCGGACTGCATGCGGCGCATGTCGGTGTCGGTCAGCTCGCTGGTCATGCCGTCGTCCTGGACCCACGGACCCCAGGCGATCGACGTCCCGGCCAGCCCCAGCGACCTGCGGTGGTCGGCGAGGGTGTCCAGGAAGGAGTTGGCCGCGGCGTAGTTCGCCTGGCCGGGGCTGCCCATCACGCCCGCGACGGAGGAGAAGGTGAGGAAGGCCGCCAGGTCGAGCTCCCGGGTGAGCTCGTGCAGGTGCCAGGCGGCGTCCACCTTCGGCCGCAGGACGGCCGACAGGCGTTCGGGCGTCAGGGCGGTGACGATGCCGTCGTCGAGCACACCGGCGGTGTGGATCACCGCGGTCAGCGGGTGCTCGGCCGGGACGGCCGCCAGCAGCGCGGCCGCCGCCGCCCGGTCGGCCGTGTCGCAGGCCGCGATCGTCACCCGCGCGCCCAGCGCGCGCAGTTCGGTCGCCAGCTCGGCCGCGCCGGGCGCCTGCGCGCCACGCCGGCTGGTGAGCAGCAGGTGCCGCAGACCGGAGCCGGCCAGCCGGCGCGCCAGGTGGCGGCCGAGGGCGCCGGTACCACCGGTGATCAGGACGGTGCCCTCCCGGTCCCAGTCCGCCACCCGGCCGCCGGTGCCGGTGGTTGCGGCGGTGCCCTCGGCCGTCCCGGCGCCCGCGTCGACGTCCGTGCTCAGCGCGGCCAGTCGACCGACCCGCAGCACGCCCTCGCGGACCGCGAACTGGGCCTCGCCGTCGGCCAGCGGGCCGGCCAGGCCCGCCAGCGCCGCGCTGACGTCCTCGTCCTTCTCGACGTCGAGCAGGACGAACCGGTCGGGGTGCTCGGCGTGGGCCGAGCGGACCAGGCCCCAGGCGGACCCGCCGGCCAAGTCCCGCACCGCCTCGCCGTCGGCGGCGCGGATCGCGTTGCGGGTCACGAACACCAGGCGGGAGCGGGCGAACCGCGGCTGCGCCAGCCACTCCTGGACCAGCCCCAGGACCCGCGCCGTCAGCGCGTGGACGGCGGCGGGCAGGTCGTCCCCGGCCGGGGCCGGCAGCGCGGCCACCAGCAGGTCGGGGACGCCCGCCGCCCGGGCACCGGCCGCCTCCGCCAGCGAGCCGACCGAGGCGCCCAGCCCGAACTCGTCGATGCCCAGCGCCGCCGACCGCAGCGTCCCGGCGCCGGCGTGCTGCGCGAGCGCGGGCCACTCCACCGTGAACAGCGGCTGCCGGCCGCCCTTCGGTCCGGCCGCCGTGGCGTCCGCCTCCGGGGAGCGCAGGGTCAGCGACCGCACCGAGAGCACCGGTGCGCCCTCGCTGTCGATCGCCGTGACGGACACCGAGTCCGCACCGAGCCGGGTGAGGCGCACGCGCACCGCGGCGGCGCCGCCCGCCTCCAGCGACACGCCGTGCCAGGCGTGCGGGAGCGGGATCCGCTCCTCCTCGCCAAGGCCGAGCAACGCGGCGGCCTGCAGCGCGGCGCCGAGCAGGGCCGGGTGCATGCCGAAGTAGCGGGCGTCCTCGGCGAGTTCGCCGGGCAGTTCGGCCTCGACGAACACCTCGTCGCCGCGCAGCCAGGCGGCCCGGAGGCCGTGGAACGCGGGCCCGTGGCCGGTCGCCCGGTGGAAGCCCTCCAGGTCGAGCTCGACCGCGCCGGCCGGCGGCCAGATCACCCCGTCGAGTTCGGCGGTCCGCTCCCCCGCCCCGGTGGCCAGCGTGCCGGTGGCACAGCGCGTCCACGACTCGTCCGGGGCGGCCTCCGCCGGGCGCGCGAAGCAGCTGACGCTGCGCAGTCCCGACGCGTCGGCCGCGCCGACCCAGACCTGCAGCACCGGCTCGTCGTCCTCGGACAGCGGCAGCGGCGCGGTCAGGGTGAAGTCCACGACCTGCTCGCAGCCGACCTGGTCCCCTGCTCGGACGGCCAGCTCCAGGAAGCCGGTCGCGGGGAAGAACGCCTGCCC
This sequence comes from Kitasatospora sp. NPDC058218, assembly GCF_042882445.1. Classification (NCBI taxonomy): domain Bacteria; kingdom Bacillati; phylum Actinomycetota; class Actinomycetes; order Kitasatosporales; family Streptomycetaceae; genus Kitasatospora; species Kitasatospora sp. NPDC058218. Next base: position 25,199 of record NZ_JBHVWC010000032.1, read on the forward strand.
GTCGACGGTGTGGTCGAGCAGCCAGGGGTGCACGCGCGGCGACAGGCGGCTGGTGAAGAGCACACCGTCGGAGTCGGCCAGCGGGACGGCGGCGCCGAGCAGCGGGTGTTCCGCCGGCACCAGTCCGACCGAGGTCACGTCACCCGACAGGGCGGCCGGGCGCGGCCAGTAGCGCTCGTGCTGGAAGGCGTAGGTGGGCAGGTCCGCGCGCAGGGCGGCGGTGCCGTCGAAGAGCCGGGCCCAGTCGACGGCGACTCCCGCGACGTGCAGCCGGGCCAGTCCGGTGAGCAGGGCGACCTCCTCGCCGCGGTCCTTGCGCAGGACCGGGGTGACCACGCTGTCCTGGTCGAGGGTCTGCCGGGCCAGGCCGCTCAGCACCCCGTCCGGGCCGAGCTCCAGGAGGGCCGACACCCCGTTGGCACTCAACGCCCTTACACCGTCGGCGAAGCGGACGGTCTCGCGGACGTGCCGGACCCAGTACTCCGGCGTGCACACCTGCTCGGCCGTGGCCGCCGCGCCGGTCACGTTGGAGATCAGCGGGATCCGTGGCGCACGGTAGGACAGGCCCGCGACGACCGTACGGAACTCGGCCAGCATCGGGTCCATCAGCGGCGAGTGGAACGCGTGACTCACCCGCAGCCGGGTGGTCCTCCGTCCCCGGGCGGCGAGTTCCTCGGCGATCCGCAGCACCTCGGTCTCGGCACCCGCCAGGACCAGCGCCCCAGGGCCGTTGACGGCCGCGACCGACACGGACTCGCCCAGCAGGGCCAGGACTTCGTCCTCGGCGGCCTCGATCGCGACCATCGCACCACCGGCGGGGAGGGCCTGCATCAACCGGCCACGGGCGGCCACCAGCGTGCAGGCATCCGCCAGCGAGAACACGCCCGCCACATGCGCCGCCGCGACCTCACCGACCGAGTGCCCAGACACGAAGTCCGGCCGCACGCCCAGGAATTCGACCAGCCGAAACAGCGCCACCTCGACGGCGAACAGTGCCGTCTGCGCGTACTCGGTGCGGTCGAGCGACGCCGCGTCCGCACCCCAGACCACCTCCCGCACCGACCCGAACCCCGGCTCCGCACACACCGCGTCGAACGCCTCGGCGAACACCGGGAAGCGGCCATACAACTCCCGGCCCATACCGATCCGTTGCGAGCCCTGCCCGGAGAACAGCACCGCCAGCGACCGCTCCACGGCCGCACCCCGCGCCACCTCCGTACCGTCCAGCAGTACCGCCCGGTGCCCGAACCGCGTCCGCCCGGCCAACGACAACCCCACATCCAGCGGCGACAGTTCGGCCGGCGCCGACACGCTCGCCAACTGGGCGTCCAGCGCCGCCTCGGACTTCCCCGAGACCACCCACGGCACCACACCCGGCTCCACCACCGGCTCGACGGCGACCTGCTCGGCCGCGGGCGCCTGCTCGATGATCGTGTGCGCGTTGGTGCCGCTGATCCCGAAGGAGGACACACCCGCCCGCCACGGCCGGTCCACCTCGGGCCACGGCCGCGCCTCGGTCAGCAGGTCCACCGCGCCGGCCGACCAGTCCACGTGCGAGGACGGCCGGTCGATGTGCAACGACTTCGGCAGCACACCGTGCCGCATCGCCAGCACCGTCTTGATCACACCGGCGACACCCGCCGCCGCCTGGCTGTGCCCGATGTTCGACTTGAGCGAACCGAGCAGCAGCGGACGCTGCGGATCGCGGTCCCGCCCGTAGGTCGCCAGCAGCGCCTGCGCCTCGATCGGGTCTCCGAGGGACGTGCCCGTCCCGTGCCCCTCCACCGCGTCCACCTCGTCGGCCGTCAGACCGGCACTCGCCAGCGCCTGCCGGATCACCCGCTGCTGGGACGGGCCGTTGGGCGCCGTGATGCCGTTGGACGCGCCGTCCTGGTTCACCGCGCTGCCGCGCACCAGCGCCAGCACCTGATGCCCGTTGCGCCGAGCGTCCGAGAGCCGCTCCAGGAGCAGCATGCCCACGCCCTCGGACCAGTTGGTGCCGTCCGCCGCGTCCGAGTAGGCCTTGCACCGGCCGTCCGAGGCCAGGCCGCTCTGCACCGTGAACCCGGCGAAGCTCACCGGTGTGGTCATCACCGTGACGCCGCCGGCCAGGGCGAGCGAGCACTCGCCGCCCCGCAGCGCCCGGGTGGCCCAGTGCAGGGACACCAGCGAGGAGGAGCACGCGGTGTCGACGGTGACCGCCGGACCCTCCAGTCCGAGGGTGTACGAGATGCGACCGGAGAGCACGCTGGTGGCCAGACCGGTCCCGGCGTGGCCCCCGATGTCCTCGCGCGAGTTCATCATGAGCGTCGCGTAGTCCAGGCCGTTCGTGCCGACGAACACGCCGGTCCGGCTGCCCTGCAGACGCTCCGGGTCGATGCCCGCGCGCTCGACCGCCTCCCAGGAGGTCTCCAGCAGCAGCCGCTGCTGCGGGTCCATCGCGAGCGCCTCACGGGGCGAGATCCCGAAGAAGGCGGCGTCGAAGTCGGCGACACCCCGCAGGAAGCCGCCTTCGAGCGTCGCGCTGCGCCCCCGCCCGTTCCGGTCGCCGACGAGCAGTGTCCGCAGGTCCCAGCCGCGGTCGTCCGGGAAGGCGGAGATCCCGTCCCGCCCCTCGGTGACCAGCTGCCACAGGTCCTCGGGCGAGGCGACCCCGCCCGGCAGCCGGCAGGCCATGCCGATGATCGCGATCGGGTCGTCGGTGACCGGGTCCGGTCCGGCCGGCGACCGCCCACCTGACGGGGCGTGGCGGTCCTCGCAGTCCTCGGGGCCGTCGAGCAGCTCCGCGAGGAGGTGGGCGGCCAGCACGGCCGAGGTCGGGTAGTCGAAGACCGCGGTGGCCGACAGCTTCACTCCGGTGGCCAGGTCCAGCCGGCCGGGCAGCTCGATCGCGGTCAGCGAGTCGAAGCCGAGGTCCCGGAACTTCCGGTCGGGCGCGACAGCCGCCTTGTCGGCGTACCCGAGCACGGCCGCCACCTGCGTCCGCACGAGGTCCGTCAGCACCGCCAGCCGCTCGCTGCCGCCCAGTGGCCGCAGGCGCTGCCCGAGCTCCGAGGCGGCCGAGGCGAACTCCCGGCGTGCCACGTCCGCGTCGGCGATGGCCTGCCGGGCCGCCGGCAGGTCCTTCAGCAGCGGATTGCCGCGCAGGCCGACCAGCGTGTCCAGGATCTGCGGCTGGCGCAGGTCGAGCACCACCAGCGTGGCCGCCGGCCCGGTGACCGCCTGCCGCAGCGCGGCCAGGGCCAGCTCCGGGTGCACCACCGGCACGGTGGCGCGCCGTGCCGGGCCGTCCTGCTGCCCGGCCGGGCCCGCCGCCTCCTCGCCCGCCCAGGCGCCCCAGGCCAGGGAGGTCGCGACCAGCCCTTCGGCCCGACGCCGCTGGGCCAGCGCGTCGAGCACCGCGTTCGCGGCGGCGACGGTCGCCCGCCCGGGGGTGCCGACCGCACCCGCCACCGAGGAGAAGAGGACGAACGCGGAGAGTTCCTGCTCGCGCGTCAGCTCGTCCAGGTTCAGCGCGGAGACCACCTTCGACCGGTACACCGCGGCGTACCGCTCGGGTGTCAGGTCGTCGAGCACTCCGTCGTCGACGAGCGCGGCCGCGTGCACCACCGCGGTCAGCGGAGCCTCGGGCGGCACCGCCCGCAGGACGGCCGCCAGCGCGTCGCGGTCGGCGGCATCGCAGGCCGCCACCGTCACCTCGGTACCCAGCAGGCGCAGTTCCGCGCCCAGCTCCTCGGCACCCGGCGCCTGCGGGCCGCGCCGGCTCACCAACAGCAGCCGGCCGACCCCTGCGGCGGCCAGCCAACGCGCCACCTGCGCGCCCCGGCCGCCGGTCCCGCCCGTGACCAGCACGGTGCCCCCGGCAGTCCCCGGGGTCCAGCCCGCATCCGGTGAACCGGTAGGGGCGGATACCAGCCGGCGGGCGTACACGGCGGCGGGCCGCACCGCGAGCTGGTCCTCACCGTCGAGGCCCGCCAGCACAGCGGCGAACCGCTGCGCCGCCCGCCGGTCGATCACGGGCGGCAGGTCGATCAGGCCGCCCCACTGCCGGGGGTGCTCCAGCGCCGCGACCCGGCCGAGGCCCCACACACCGGCCTGCGCCGTGGCCTGCGGCGACTCGCCGCCGACCGCCACCGCACCCCGCGTCACACACCACAGCGGCGCCGCGATCTCCGCATCACGCAGGGCCTGGAGGAGGACCGCGGTCGCGACCACCGCGCCCGGCTCACCGGCGCCGGTCGGCTCCGCCGTCGCGAGGAGCGAGACGACACCCGCGAACGGCACTCCGGCGGTGGGCAGTTCACGCAGCTGCGCGGCGAGGGCGAGGCGGTCCGGCGCGGACCCGGCCGTCTCGACCGTGAGGCAGAGCGCCTGCGGTCCGACCGCCTCGATCACCGCAGCCGTCCACTCCTCGTCGCAACCGCGCGCCGGCGCGACGACCAGCCACCCGCCCGCCGGTCGGAGCGCCGACACCCCGGACAGCGGCTGCCAGGACTCGTGGAAACGCAGGGCGTCCAGCAACGACTGGTCGCGGCGGTGGCGCCGCCAGGAGGAGAGCGCGGGCAGCACGGCCCCGAGGGCCTCGGTGTCCACGTCGAGATCCGCCGCGAGCGTGTCCAGGGCCGCGCCGTCCAGGGCCTCACCCTCCACGGCGGCCCAGAACCGCGCGTCGGCCTGGTCCTCGCCGGCGCCCGGCACCGGGGTGGCGGCCGGACGGGTGTCCGGCCAGTAACGCTCGTGCTGGAAGGCATAGGTGGGCAGGGCCAGGCGGCGGGCGCCGCTGCCGTCGAAGAGCCGGGCCCAGTCGACGGCCACGCCCGCGACGTGCAGCCGGCCCAGGCCCGTGAGCAGGGCAACCTCCTCGGGGCGGTCCTTGCGCAGGACCGGGGTGACCACACTGTCCTGGTCCAGGCTCTGCCGGGCGAGGGCCGTCAGGACGCCGTCGGGGCCGAGCTCCAGGAACGCCGACGCGCCGCGCTCGCCCAACGCCCTGACGCCGTCGGCGAAGCGGACGGTCTCCCGGACGTGGCGGACCCAGTAGTCGGCCGAGCAGATCTGCTCGGCCGTCGCGAGACCGCCGGTCAGGTTGGACACCAGCGGGATCTGCGGCGGTCCGTAGGACAGGCCCTCCAGCACCGTGCGGAACTCGGCCAGCATCGGGTCCATCAGCGGCGAGTGGAACGCGTGACTGACCCGCAGCAGGGTGGTCTTGCGGCCCAGCTTCCGGACGTGGGCATCGACCGCCTCCACCGCGTCGCGGGCGCCCGACACCACGACGGACGACGGACCGTTGACGGCCGCGATCGACACGGACTCGCCCAGCAGGGACAGGACTTCGTCCTCGTCGGCCTCGATCGCGACCATCGCACCACCGGCGGGGAGGGCCTGCATCAACCGGCCACGGGCGGCCACCAGCGTGCAGGCATCCGCCAGCGAGAACACGCCCGCCACATGCGCCGCCGCGACCTCACCGATCGAATGCCCGGCCACGAAGTCCGGCCGCACGCCCAGGGATTCGACCAGCCGGAACAGCGCCACCTCCACCGCGAACAGCGCCGTCTGCGCGTGCACCGTCCGGTCGAGCGACGCCGCGTCCGCACCCCAGACCACCTCCCGCACCGACCCGAACCCCGGCTCCGCACACACCGCGTCGAACGCCTCGGCGAAGACCGGGAAACGGGCATACAACTCCCGCCCCATACCGATCCGTTGCGAGCCCTGCCCGGAGAACAGCACCGCCAGCGACCGCTCGCTACTCTCGCCGCGCACGACCTCGGTGCCGTCCAGCAGCACCGCCCGGTGCTCGAACCGGCTCCGCCCCACCAGCGACAACCCAACGTCCAACGGGGAGAGTACGGTCAGCGTCGACACCCGCCCCAGCTGGGCGTCCAGCGCCGCCTCGGACTTGCCGGACACCACCCACGGCACCACGGCAGGTGATACCACCGCCTCGGCCGCATCCTCCTCGGCTGCCGGCGCCTGCTCGACGATCACATGCGCGTTCGTCCCACTGATCCCGAACGCCGACACCGCCGCACGACGCGGACGCTCACGCTCCGGCCACGCCACCGGCTCGGTCAGCAGCTCCACCGACCCGGCCGACCAGTCCACATGCGAGGACGGCGCATCCACATGCAGCGTCCTCGGCAGGACCCCGTGCCGCATCGCCAACACCGTCTTGATCACACCGGCGACACCCGCCGCCGCCTGGGTGTGCCCGATGTTGGACTTGAGCGAGCCCAGGAGGAGCGGCACCTCCCGGTCCTGGCCGTAGGTCGCCAGCAGCGCCTGCGCCTCGATCGGGTCACCCAGCGTGGTACCCGTCCCGTGCCCCTCGACCGCGTCCACCTCGGCGGCCGTCAGACCGGCATTGGCGAGTGCCTGGCGGATCACCCGCTGCTGCGACGGACCGTTCGGCGCCGTCAGACCGTTCGAGGCGCCGTCCTGGTTCACCGCACTGCCGCGCACCACCGCCAGGACTTCGTGCCCGTTGCGCCGCGCATCGGACAACCGCTCCAGCACCAGCACACCCGCGCCCTCGGACCAGCCCGTGCCGTCCGCCGCCTCCGCGAACGCCTTGCACCGACCATCCGAAGCCAACCCACCCTGCCGGGTGAATCCGGGGAAGCCCAGGGAGGAGGACATCACGGTGACACCACCGGCGAGGGCGAGCGAGCACTCGCCACTGCGCAACGACTGAGCCGCGAGGTGCATCGCCACCAGGGAGGAGGAGCAGGCCGTGTCGACGGTGACCGCCGGGCCCTCCAGACCGAAGGTGTAGGAGACGCGGCCGGAGACCACGCTCGCGGCGAGGCCCGTACTGGCATGGCCCTCGATGTCCTCGCGCGAGTTCATCACCAGCATCAGGTAGTCCTGGCCGCCGGTTCCGACGAAGACACCGGTCCGGCTGCCGCGCAGCGTCACCGGGTCGATGCCCGCCCGCTCGAAGGCCTCCCACGAGGTTTCCAGCAGCAGCCGCTGCTGCGGGTCCATCGCCATCGCCTCACGCGGCGAGATGCCGAAGAACCCGGCGTCGAACTCGGCCACTCCGTGCAGGAAGCCGCCCTTGGCCGTGGCGCTGCGGCCGCGACCGTCCTGGCCGCCGCTCCGCAGCACGTCCAGGTCCCAACCCCGGTCGGTGGGGAAGTCGGCTATCCCCTCCCGGCCGTCGAGGACCAGCTCCCAGAGCTCCTCCGGGGAGGAGATCCCACCCGGCAGGCGGCAGGCCATGCCGACGATCGCGATGGGGTCGTCCGAGGCCCCGACCTCCGGCGCGGCCAGGGTGGGCACCTCGCTGTGCTCGTCGAGGAGTTCGGCGAGCAGGTGTGCGGCGAGGACGGTGGGGGTGGGGTGGTCGAAGACCAGGGTCGCCGGCAGCCGGAGGCCGGTGACCGAGGTCAACCGGTTGCGCAGCTCCAGCGCGGTCAACGAGTCCAGGCCCAGATCGTGGAAGTCCCGGTCGGCACCGATGGCCTGCGCCGAGGTGTGGCCCAGGACGGCAGCGGCCTCGGTCCGGACCAGGTCCACCAGGTGACGGACCCGCTCACTCCCGCGCAGCGCCCAGAGCCTTCCGGCCAGGGCGACGGCCGCGCCGGCCCCGCCCACGGCGGTGGCGGCCATCCGGCGACCACCCCGGACCAGACCTCGGAACATCGTCGGCACCTCACCCGGCAGACGCGGCGCGCCCGCTGCCATGAGCGGGCCGAGCGGGAGCAGGAACGCCTCGTCGGTCCGGGTGGCGGCGTCGAGGAGGGCCAGACCCTGCGCGACGGACAGCGGCGGCACGCCGGAGGCGGTGATCCGCCGCAGGTCCGCCTCGGAGAGCGTTCCCGTCATACCGCCGGAGGGGGCCCAGGCGCCCCAGGCCAGCGACTGCGCCGCCAGACCACGGGAACGGCGGTACTGGGAGAGCGTGTCCAGGAAGACGTTGCCCGCCGCGTAGTTGCCCTGACCGGCACTGCCCATCACACCCGAGATCGACGAGAACAGCACGAACGCCGACAGCTCCAGGTCCTCGGTCAACTCATGCAGATTCCAGGCCGCGTCCACCTTCGGACGCAGCACGGCCGACAACCGCTCCGGGGTCAACGACGTCACGACACCGTCGTCCAGCACCCCGGCCGTGTGCACCACCGCCGACAGATCACCAACCTGGTCCAACACCCCGGCCAACGCCGCCCGGTCCGCCACATCACACGCGGCGACGACCACCTCCGCACCCAGACCGGCAAGCTCCGCCCGCAACCCCACCGCACCCGGCGCCTCCAATCCACGCCGACTCACCAGCAACAGCTTGCGGACCCCGTGCTCAACCACCAAATGCCGGGCCACCTCGCGGCCCAGACCACCCGTCCCACCCGTGACCAGCACCGTCCCGGCCTTCGCCCACACCGAGGACCCACCCGCACCCGTGGCCTGGCGAGCCAACCGACCCACCCGCACCACACCACCACGCACCACCACCTGCGCCTCGCCCGCCGCCAACACCTCGCCGACCGGCAGCTCAGCGCCGTCGTCCAGGTCCACCAACATCAACCGGTCCGGATTCTCCGACTGCGCCGACCGCACCAGACCCCACACCGCACCAGCGGCCAGATCCCGCACCACCTCGTCCGCATCAGCCTGAACCGCGCCACGCGTCACGAACACCAACCGCGCCGACCGCTCCGAAGCGACCCACTCCTGCACCAACCCCAAAACCCACGCAGTGAGTTCATGCACCTCATTCGGGACGTCCATCCCCGGCGCCGACACCGGAACCACCACCAGCGCCGCGTCCCCCGGCGCCTCCGCCAGGCACGACACCTCGACGCCCAAGGTCACCGAGCGCACCGCGCCAGGACCGGCCGGACGCGACACCGCCGGCACCCACTCCAGCCGCAACAACCCGTCCAGCCCCGCCGCCGGCCCCGCCACCGGAGCCCCCAACGCGAGCGACTCCACCGACAACACCGGCGCACCCTCGACATCCACCACCGCCAGCGACACCACCCCCTCACCGGCCCGCGTCACCCGCGCCCGCACCACCGACGCACCCGCCGCATGCAGCGACACACCGCCCCACCCCACCGGCACCAACCCACCGCCGACGGCCCGCACCACCTCCGCCAGCAAGGCCGGGTGAAGCCCGTACCGCCCCGCATCCCGCGCCGCCTCACCCGTCAACCCGGCCTCGACGAAGGTCTCCTCACCCCGACGCCACACCGACACCGACTCATCACCCGACGAAACCGCCACCGCACCACGCGGCGGCCACACCGACCCGTCAAAGTCCGCGACCCGCTCCCCCACCACCAACACACCCGACGCATGCTCGGTCCAGGGCCCCTCCACCACCCCTTCGGCACGCGAGAAGAAACTCACCGCCCGCACACCCGACGCGTCCGGGGTACCCAGCCAGACCTGGACGGCCACCGCGCCGTCCGCCGGCAGGACCAGCGGCGCCGCGAGCGTGAACTCCTCGACCCGGTCGTATCCCAGGAAGTCACCGGCCCGAATGGCCAGTTCCAGGAGACCGGTGGCCGGGAAGTCCACCAGCCCGTCCACGGTGTGTTCGGCGAGCCACGGGTGCGCCTTCGGCGACAGCCGTCCGGTGAACAGCATGCCCTCGGAGTTGGCCAGAGCGACGGTGGCGCCGAGCAACGGGTGCTCCGCGGGCATCAGCCCGGCGCCGGTCAGGTCGCCCAGGTGGGTGGCCGGCCTCGGCCAGTACTTCTCGTGCTGGAAGGCGTAGGTGGGCAGGCCGACGGTGCGGGCACCGGTGCCGTCGAACACCCGCGCCCAGTCGACGGCCACGCCCGCGACGTGCAGCCGGGCCAGACCGGTGAGCAGGGCGACCTCCTCGCCGCGGTCCTTGCGCAGCACCGGCACGGAGACGATCTCCTCGTCCACCGCCGACTGCGCCAGTCCCGCCAACACCCCGTCGGGGCCCAGCTCCAGGCATGCCGACACACCCTCCGCGACCAGCGACCGCACCCCGTCGGCAAACCGGACCGTCTTCCGGGCATGGCGCACCCAGTACTCCGGCGAACAGACCGACTCCGCCGCCACGACACCCCCGGTCACGTTCGACACCAGCGGGATCTCCGGCGCGCCGTACGACAGGCCCTCCAGCACCGCGCGGAACTCGGCCAGCATCGGGTCCATCAGCGGCGAGTGGAACGCGTGACTCACCCGCAGCCGGGTGGTCCTCCGTCCCCGGGCGGCGAGTTCCTCGGCGATCCGCAGCACCTCGGTCTCGGCACCCGCCAGGACCAGCGCCCCAGGGCCGTTGACGGCCGCGACCGACACGGACTCGCCCAGCAGGGCCAGGACTTCGTCCTCGGCGGCCTCGATCGCGACCATCGCACCACCGGCGGGGAGGGCCTGCATCAACCGGCCACGGGCGGCCACCAGCGTGCAGGCATCCGCCAGCGAGAACACGCCCGCCACATGCGCCGCCGCGACCTCACCGACCGAGTGCCCGGCCACGAAGTCCGGCCGCACGCCCAGGGATTCGACCAGCCGAAACAGCGCCACCTCGACGGCGAACAGTGCCGTCTGGGCGAACTCGGTGCGGTCGAGCGACGCCGCGTCCGCACCCCAGACCACCTCCCGCACCGACCCGAACCCCGGCTCCGCACACACCGCGTCGAACGCCTCGGCGAACACCGGAAAGCGGCCATACAACTCCCGCCCCATCCCCAGACGTTGCGAGCCCTGCCCGGAGAACAGCACCGCCAACGACCGCTCGCTACTCTCGCCGCGCACCACCTCGGTGCCGTCCAACAGCACCGCCCGGTGCTCGAACCGGGTCCGCCCCGCCAGCGACATCCCCACATCCAGCGCCGACAGTTCACCGAGCGCCGACACCCGCCCCAACTGGGCGTCCAGCGCCGCCTCGGACTTCCCCGACACCACCCACGGCACCCCGGCAGGTGATACCACCGGCTCGATGGAAACCTCCTCAGCGGCCGGTGCCTGCTCCACGATCACATGCGCGTTCGTCCCGCTGATCCCGAACGCCGACACTCCGGCCCGCCGGAGCCGGCCCACCGCAGGCCACGGTGTCAGCTCGGTCAGCAGCTCCACCGACCCGGCCGACCAGTCCACCTGCGAGGACGGCGCATCCACGTGCAACGTCCTCGGCAACACACCGTGCCGCATCGCCAACACCGTCTTGATCACGCCCGCCACACCCGCCGCCGCCTGGGTGTGCCCGATGTTCGACTTCAACGACCCCAACAACAACGGCCGGCCCGCCGGCCGGTCCTGCCCGTACGTCGCCAGCAGCGCCTGCGCCTCGATCGGGTCACCCAGCGGCGTCCCGGTTCCGTGTCCCTCCACCACGTCGACGTCCGCCGCAGTCAGACCGGCGCTCACCAGCGCCTGGCGGATCACCCGCTGCTGCGACGGACCGTTCGGCGCCGTCAGACCGTTCGACGCACCGTCCTGGTTCACCGCACTGCCGCGCACCACCGCCAGGACTTCGTGCCCGTTGCGCCGCGCATCGGACAACCGCTCCAGCACCAGCACACCCACACCCTCCGACCAGCCCGTGCCGTCCGCCGCCTCCGCGAACGCCTTGCACCGACCGTCCGAAGCCAACCCGCCCTGCCGGCTGAAACCGGCGAAGCTCATCGGCGTGGAGAGCACCGTCACCCCGCCCGCCAGCGCCAGCGTGCACTCGCCGCTGCGCAGCGAGTGAGCTGCCAGGTGCAGCGCCACCAGGGAGGACGAGCAGGCCGTGTCCAGGGTGACGGCGGGGCCCTCCAGACCCAGCGCGTAGGAGATCCGACCGGACAGCACGCTCGCCGTGAGCCCGGTCGTGGCGTGGCCCTCCACGTCCTCGGCGGAGTTCATCACCACGCCGACGTAGTCCACCCCGGCGGTGCCGACGAAGACACCGGTCCGGCTGCCCCGCAGCGTCACCGGGTCCACACCGACCCGCTCGACCGCCTCCCACGAGGTCTCCAGCAGCAGCCGCTGCTGCGGGTCCATCGCCACCGCCTCGCGCGGCGAGATGCCGAAGAAGTCCGCGTCGAAGGCGCCGGCGTCGACGAAACCGCCCTCCAGCGCCGCGCTGCTGCCCGCGCCGTCACCGGCGAGGGCTTCCAGGTTCCACCCGCGATCCGTGGGGAAGGGGGTGACTCCGTCCCGTCCCTCGGCCAGCAACTGCCAGAGGTCCTCCGGGGAGGCGATCCCGCCGGGCAACCGGCACGCCATGCCCACGATGGCGATCGGCTCCTGCTTGCCCGACTCGGCCTCCAGCAACCGCTGGCGGGTCTGGTGCAGGTCCGCCGTGACCCACTTGAGGTAGTCAACGAGCTTGCTGTCGTTCGACATGGTGAAGAGGGACCTTCCTGTGGTGGTGCGGGCCGGATCAGCGGTCGCTCAGACGGCCGAGCTCGTTGTCGATGAATGCGAGGACCTCGTCCGTGCTCGCGGACTCGATCCGGTCGGCGACACCGCTCGCCGCGGTGGCCGGCTCCTTGCCCTGCAACGTCTCCAACATCCGGCGCAGTCGGAGGGAGAGCGCGTCCTTCGTCGCCTCGTCGGGCTCGCCGGCCGTCAGGGCGGCGCTCAGCCGGTCGAACTCCGTCAGCAGCGCGTACGCGTCGGCCGTGCCGTGCTCGTCGAGGAGTTCGGCGAGCAGGTGTTCGGCGAGGACGGTGGGCGTGGGGTGGTCGAAGACCAGGGTCGCCGGCAGGCGCAGCCCGGTGGCCGAGGTCAACCGGTTGCGCAGCTCGACGGCCGTCAGCGAGTCGAAGCCCAGCTCCCGGAACTCCCTGCCCGCGTCGACGGATTTCGCGCCGGCATGCCCCAGCACGGTGGCCCCCTCGGCCCGGACCAGGTCGACCACCGCGCGAAGACGCTCGCCGGCGCGCAGGTCCCGCAGCCGGGCGGCGAGGGCAGTGGACGTCGCGACCCCGCCTCCGCCGCTCGCCGCGACCCGCCGGGTGCCGGTGACCAGGCCGCGCAGCAGAGCGGGGACCGGCCCCTGCATCCGCGTGGCGCCGGAGGTCCGGCCGATCGGCACCAGCAAGGGTTCGTCGGTCCGGGTGGCGGCGTCGAGGAGGGCCAGACCCTGCGCGACGGACAGCGGCGGCACACCGGAGGCGGTGATCCGCCGCAGGTCCGCCTCGGAGAGCGTCCCCGTCATACCGGCCGACTGGGCCCACGCACCCCAGGCCAGCGACTGCGCCACCAGACCCCGTGAGGTGCGGTACTGCGCCAGGCTGTCCAGGAAGACGTTGCCCGCCGCGTAGTTGCCCTGACCGGCGCTGCCCATCACACCCGAGATCGACGAGAACAGCACGAACGCCGATAGCTCCAGGCCCTCGGTCAACTCATGAAGATGCCAGGCGGCATCCACCTTCGGCCGCAGCACGGCCGACAACCGCTCCGGTGTCAGCGACGTCACGACACCGTCGTCCAGCACACCCGCCGTGTGCACCACCGCCGACAGATCACTGGTTTGTTCCAGCACCCCGGCCAACGACCCACGGTCCCCCACATCACACGCGGCGACGACCACCTCCGCACCCAGACCGGCGAGCTCCGCCCGCAACCCCACCGCACCCGGCGCCTCCAATCCACGCCGACTCACCAGCAACAGCTTCCGCACACCGTGCGCGGTGACCAGGTGCCGGGCCACCTCGCGGCCCAGGCCACCCGTCCCACCCGTGACCAACACCGTCCCGGCCTTCGCCCACACCGAGGACCCATCCGCGCCCGTGGCCCGGCGGGCCAACCGACCCACCCGCACCACACCACCACGCACGACGAACTGGGTCTCACCGGCGGCGAGCAGCGGGGCGAGGCCCGTCAGCACGCCGACCGCCTCCGACTCCTCCTCGACGTCCAGGAGGACGAGCCGGTCGGGGTTCTCCGACTGCGCCGACCGCACCAGACCCCACACCGCACCGGCAGCCAGATCCCGCACCACCTCGCCACGATCGGCCGCCACCGCACCACGCGTCACGAACACCAACCGCGCCGACCGCTCCGAAGCGATCCACTCCTGCACCAATCCCAAGACCCACGACGTGAGTTCATGCACCTCGCTCGGGACATCGACATCCGCGCCCGACACCGGAACCAGCACCAGCTCCGCGTCCCCAGGCACCTCCGCCAGGCACGACACCCCCACACCCAACGTCACCGAGCGCACCGCGCCAGGACCGGCCGGACGCGACACCGCCGGCACCCACTCCAACCGCAGCAACCCCTCCTCCCGGCCTCGGTCGCGTGCGGCGTCGAGCGAGGCTGCGGGCGCGGACAGCACCAGGGAGTCCACCGAGAGGACCGGTGCACCGTCGGCATCCGCCGCCAGCACGGCGACCGAGCTGTCGCCGGCCTTCACCACGCGCAGCCGGAGCACGGACGCGCCGGTCGCGTGGAGCTCCGCCCCGGTCCACCCGGAGGGCGCCAGGCGCTCGCTGTCGTCCACCCCGGCGAAGCCCGCAGCCTGCACGGCCGCCTCCAGCAGCGCCGGATGCAGACCGAAAGCCCCGGCATCGTCCGCCCGGCCGGGCAGCGCGGCCTCGGCGAACACCTCCTCGCCGCGCTGCCACACCGCCCGCAGCGTTCGGAACGCCGCGCCGTACTCTGCCGACTCGTAGAAGCCCTGCAGGTCCACCGCGCGGGCGTCCCGGGGTGGCCAGACGGTCGCGTCGAAGCCGGGCACCCCCTGCCCGCCCGTGGCCAGGGTGCCGGTGGCGTGGCACGTCCACGGAGTGTCCGGCGCACCGTCCGGGCGGGCGTAGCAGCGCAGCGGACGAAGGCCGGCCTCGTCGGCGGCTCCGACCGAGACCTGGACCACGACGGCCCCCTCCTCGGGGAGCGGCAGCGGCTCGGTGACGCTCAGTTCCTCGACCCGGCCGCAGCCGACCTGGTCCCCGGCACGGATCGCCAACTCCAGGAAGCCGGTGCCCGGGAGAACAGCATCGGCGCCGAGCCGGTGGTCACCGAGCCAGGGCTGTGAGTCGATCGACAGCCGGCCGGTCAGCAGTACGCTCTGCGAATCGGCGACCTCGACCGATGCCCCGAGCAGCGGATGCTCGGTCGGCCTGAGACCCGCACCGCTCACATCGCCGGTCCGGGCAGCGGGAACGGGCCAGTAGCGCTCGCGCTGGAAGGCGTAGGTGGGCAGGTCCAGGCGGCGGGCGCCCGTGCCGTCGAAGAGCCGGGCCCAGTCGACGGCCACGCCCGCGACGTGCAGCCGGGCCAGGCCCGTGAGCAGGGCAACCTCCTCGCTGCCGTCCTTGCGGAGCACCGCGGCAGCCACCTGCTCCTGCTCAAGCGTCAGTTGGGCGAGGGCCGTCAGGACGCCGTCGGGGCCGAGCTCCAGGAACGCCGACGCGCCGCGCTCGCCCAACGCCCTGACACCGTCGGCGAAGCGGACGGTCTCCCGGACGTGGCGGACCCAGTAGTCGGCCGAGCAGACCGTCTCGGCCGTCGCGAGACCGCCGGTCAGGTTGGACACCAGCGGGATCTGCGGCGGTCCGTAGGACAGGCCCTCCAGCACCGTGCGGAACTCGGCCAGCATCGGGTCCATCAGCGGCGAGTGGAACGCGTGACTGACCCGCAGCAGGGTGGTCTTGCGGCCCAGCTTCCGGACGTGGGCATCGACCGCCTCCACCGCGTCGCGGGCGCCCGACACCACGACGGACGACGGACCGTTGACGGCCGCGATCGACACGGACTCGCCCAGCAGGGCCAGGACTTCGTCCTCGTCGGCCTCGATCGCGACCATCGCACCACCGGCGGGGAGGGCCTGCATCAACCGGCCACGGGCGGCCACCAGCGTGCAGGCATCCGCCAGCGAGAACACGCCCGCCACATGCGCCGCCGCGACCTCACCGATCGAATGCCCGGCCACGAAGTCCGGCCGCACGCCCAGGAATTCGACCAGCCGGAACAGCGCCACCTCCACCGCGAACAGCGCCGTCTGAGCGAACTCGGTGCGGTCGAGCGACGCCGCGTCCGCACCCCAGACCACCTCCCGCACCGACCCGAACCCCGGCTCCGCACACACCGCGTCGAACGCCTCGGCGAACACCGGAAAGCGGGCATACAACTCACTACCCATCCCCAGCCGTTGCGAGCCCTGCCCCGAGAACAGCACCGCCAACGACCGCTCCACGGCCGCACCCCGCGCCACCTCCACGCCGTCCAACAGCACCGCCCGTTGCCCGAACCGGGCCCGCCCCGCCAGCGACACCCCCACACCGAGCGCCGACAGTTCACCGAGCGCCGACACCCGCCCCAACTGGGCGTCCAACGCCGCCTCGGACTTCCCCGACACCACCCACGGCACCACGACAGGTGACACCACCGCCTCGACCGCACCCTCCAGCACCGGCGCCTGCTCCACGATCACATGCGCGTTCGTCCCACTCAGCCCGAACGACGACACTCCGGCCCGCCAGGGTCGGTCCACCGCAGGCCACGGTGTCGGCCCGGTCAGCAGTGCGACCGCTCCTCGGTCCCAGTCGACGTGCGAGGACGGTGCGTCCACGTGCAGCGTCTTCGGCAGGACCCCGTGCCGCATCGCCATGACCATCTTGATCACGCCCGCGACGCCGGCCGCCGCCTGGGTGTGCCCGATGTTGGACTTGAGCGAGCCCAGGAGGAGCGGCACCTCCCGGTCCTGCCCGTAGGTCGCCAACAGCGCCTGCGCCTCGATCGGGTCACCGAGCGGCGTGCCCGTCCCGTGGCCCTCGACCGCGTCCACCTCGGCGGCCGTCAGACCGGCATTGGCGAGTGCCTGGCGGATCACCCGCTGCTGCGACGGACCGTTCGGCGCCGTCAGACCGTTCGACGCACCGTCCTGGTTCACCGCACTGCCGCGCACCACCGCCAACACCGGATGCCCGTTGCGCCGAGCGTCCGACAGCCGCTCCAGCACCAGCACACCCACACCCTCCGACCAGCCCGTGCCGTCCGCCGCCTCCGCGAACGCCTTGCAC
Source organism: Kitasatospora sp. NPDC058218 (assembly GCF_042882445.1). Classification (NCBI taxonomy): domain Bacteria; kingdom Bacillati; phylum Actinomycetota; class Actinomycetes; order Kitasatosporales; family Streptomycetaceae; genus Kitasatospora; species Kitasatospora sp. NPDC058218. Next base: position 42,151 of record NZ_JBHVWC010000032.1, read on the forward strand.
CGACCGTCCGAAGCCAACCCACCCTGCCGACTGAACCCCAGGAAACTCATCGGCGTGGAGAGCACCGTCACCCCGCCCGCCAGCGCCAGCGTGCACTCGCCGCTGCGCAGCGACCGGGCGGCGAGGTGGAGCGCGACCAGGGAGGAGGAGCACGCCGTGTCCAGCGTGACGGCCGGTCCCTCCAGTCCGAAGGTGTAGGAGATCCGACCCGAGATCACACTGTTCGCCAGGCCCGTACTGGCGTGGCCCTCCACGTCCTCACGGGAGTTCATCACCAACGAGGCGTAGTCCTGGCCCGTCGACCCGACGAAGACGCCGGTCCGGCTCCCGCGCAGCGTCACCGGGTCGATGCCCGCCCGCTCGAAGGCCTCCCACGAGGATTCCAGGAGCAGCCGCTGCTGCGGGTCCATCGCCATCGCCTCACGCGGCGAGATCCCGAAGAAGCCCGCGTCGAACTCGGCCAGTCCTGGAAGGAATCCACCACGCCGGGTGGCACTCACCCCGCGGCTGTCCGCGCCGGTGCCGCCGAAGAGGGCGGCCAGGTCCCAGCCGCGGTCGGTGGGGAATTCGGCCATGCCCTCCCGTCCGTCGACGAGCAGGTGCCACAGCTCCTCGGGAGAGGCCACGCCACCGGGCATCCGGCAGGCCATGCCGACGATGGCGACCGGTTCGTCACCGTCCGGGAGAGTCGCCTCCGGGATGTCCGACTCCCCCCGCTCGTCGAGAAGTTCGGTGAGCAGGTGTGCGGCGAGGACGGTGGGTGTGGGGTGGTCGAAGACCAGGGTCGCCGGCAGCCGCAGCCCGGTGACCGAGGTCAATCGGTTGCGCAGCTCGACGGCCGTCAGCGAGTCGAAGCCCAGTTCCCGGAACTCCCGACTCGGGTCGACCGACTTCGCGGAGGAATGCCCCAGCACGGACGCGGCCTCGGCGCGGACCAGGTCCACGACGAAGCGGGCCTGGTCCCCGCCCCGCAGTTCCCGCAGCCGGGCCGCGAGAACCGCCGCCGTACCGGCCCCGCCCACGGTGGTCGCAGCGCGTCGCCGCGAGCCACGAATGAGGTTGCGGAAGAGCGGCGGCACCTCGCGGTGTGGCTGCGCAGTTCCCGTGAGCCTGCCGAGGGGCACCAGCAAGGGTTCGTCGGTCCGGGTGGCGGCGTCGAGGAGGGCCAGACCCTGCGCGACGGACAGCGGCGGCACGCCGGAGGCGGTGATCCGCCGCAGGTCCGCCTCGGAGAGCGTTCCCGTCATACCGCCGGAGGGGGCCCAGGCGCCCCAGGCCAGCGACTGCGCCGCCAGACCACGGGAACGGCGGTACTGGGAGAGCGAGTCCAGGAAGACGTTGCCCGCCGCGTAGTTGCCCTGACCGGCACTGCCCATCACACCCGAGATCGACGAGAACAGCACGAACGCCGACAGCTCCAGGTCCTCGGTCAACTCATGCAGATTCCAGGCCGCGTCCACCTTCGGACGCAGCACGGCCGACAACCGCTCCGGGGTCAACGACGTCACGACACCGTCGTCCAGCACCCCGGCCGTGTGCACCACCGCCGACAGATCACTGGTTTGTTCCAGCACCCCGGCCAACGACCCACGGTCCCCCACATCACACGCGGCGACGACCACCTCCGCACCCAGACCGGCAAGCTCCGCCCGCAACCCCACCGCACCCGGCGCCCCCAAGCCACGCCGACTCACCAGCAACAGCTTCCGCACACCGTGCTCGGTGACCAGATGCCGAGCCACCTCGCGGCCCAGACCACCCGTCCCACCCGTGACCAACACCGTCCCGGCCTTCGCCCACACCGAGGACCCACCCGCACCCGTGGCCCGGCGAGCCAACCGACCCACCCGCACCACACCACCACGCACCACCACCTGCGCCTCACCCGCCGCCAACACCCCGGCAACCGGCAGCTCAGCACCCTCCTCCAGATCCACCAACAGCAACCGGCCCGGATTCTCCGACTGCGCCGACCGCACCAGACCCCACACCGCACCCGCCGGCAGATCCCGCACCACCTCGTCCGCATCAGCCTGAACCGCGCCACGCGTCACGAACACCAACCGCGCCGACCGCTCCGAAGCGACCCACTCCTGCACCAACCCCAAAACCCACGCAGTGAGTTCATGCACCTCATTCGGGACGTCCATCCCCGGCGCCGACACCGGAACCACCACCAGCGCCGCGTCCCCCGGCGCCTCCGCCAGGCACGACACCTCGACGCCCAACGTCACCGAGCGCACCGCGCCAGAACCGGCCGGACGCGACACCGCCGACACCCACTCCAACCGCAACAACCCGTCCAGCCCCGCCACCGCCCCCGCCACCGGAGCCCCCAACACGAGCGACTCCACCGACAACACCGGCGCACCCTCGACATCCACCACCGCCAGCGACACCACCCCCTCACCGGCCCGCGTCACCCGCGCCCGCACCACCGACGCACCCGCCGCATGCAGCGACACACCGCCCCACCCCACCGGCACCAACCCACCGCCGACGGCCCGCACCACCTCCGCCAGCAACGCCGGGTGAAGCCCGTACCGCCCCGCATCCCGCCCGGCCTCACCCGTCAACCCGGCCTCGACGAAGGTCTCCTCACCCCGACGCCACACCGACACCGACCCACCACCCGACGAAACCACCACCGCACCACGCGGCGGCCACACCGACCCGTCAAAGTCCGCGACCCGCTCCCCCACCACCAACACACCCGACGCATGCTCGGTCCAGGGCCCCTCCACCACCCCTTCCGCACGCGAGAAGAAACTCACCGCCCGCACACCCGACGCATCCGGTGAGCCGACCCGCACCTGGAGCATCACGCCGTCGTGCCCCGCGAGCACCAGGGGCGCGCTCAGGGTCAGCTGCTCGACCCGGTCACAGCCCACGAAGTCGCCTACCTGGAGGGCCAGTTCCAGGAGCGCGGTGGCCGGGAAGTCAACCTGCCCTTCCACGGCCTCCGCCGCCAACCAGGGCTGCGTCCGGGCGGAGATCCTGCTGGTGAACACCACCGCCTCGGAGCCGGCCAAGGGGATCGCCGCACCCAGGAGCGGGTGTTCGGCGGCGAGGAGTCCCACAGCCGTCACGTCTCCCACGGCCGGGGCCGGCACCGGCCAGTGGCGCTCGCGCTGGAAGGCATAGGTCGGCAGATCGACCCGGCGGGCGCCGGTGCCGTCGAAGAGCCGCGCCCAGTCGACAGCCACGCCCGCGACGTGCAACCGGGCCAGACCGGCGACCAGGCCGACCTCCTCGCCGCGGCCCTTGCGCAGCACCGGCTCCGCCGTGATCTCCTGGGCCACCGCCAGCTGCGCCAGCCCGGTGAGCACCCCGTCGGGGCCCAGCTCCAGGCATGCCGACACACCCTCGGCGACCAGCGCCCGCACCCCGTCCGCAAACCGGACCGCCTCCCGCACATGGCGCACCCAGTACTCCGGCGAACACAGCAGCTCCGCCGTCGCGACGCCCCCGGTGACGTTCGACACCAACGCCAGCTCCGGCGGCCGAAACGACAGGCCCTCGACCACTGCACGGAACTCGGCGAGCATCGGGTCCATCAGCGGCGAGTGGAACGCGTGACTGACCGAGAGTCGGGCGGTCTTCCGCCCCTGCTCGGCAAAGTACTCCCGGACTCCCTCGACCGCGCTCTCGGCCCCGGAGACGACCACGGACAGCGGACCGTTGACGGCCGCGATCGAAACGAAGTCATTCAGGAGGCAGCGGACTTCGGACTCCGTTGCTTCGAGCGCGGCCATCGCTCCACCGGCCGGCAGCGCGTCCATCAATCGCCCGCGGGCGGCCACCAGCGTGCAGGCATCCGCCAGCGAGAACACGCCCGCCACATGCGCCGCCGCGACCTCACCGATCGAATGCCCGGCCACGAAATCCGGCCGCACGCCCAGGAATTCGACCAGCCGGAACAGCGCCACCTCCACCGCGAACAGTGCCGCCTGCGCGTGCACCGTCCGGTCGAGCGACGCCGCGTCCGCACCCCAGACCACCTCCCGCACCGACCCGAACCCCGGCTCCGCACACACCGCGTCGAACGCCTCGGCGAACACCGGGAAGCGGGCATACAACTCACGACCCATGCCGATCCGTTGCGAGCCCTGCCCCGAGAACAGCACCGCCAACGACCGCTCGCTACTCTCGCCGCGCACCACCTCGGTGCCGTCCAGCACCACCGCCCGGTGCCCGAACCGGGTCCGCCCCGCCAGCGACAACCCCACATCCAGCGCCGACAGTTCACCGAGCGCCGACACCCGCCCCAGCTGCGCATCCAACGCCGCCTCGGACTTCCCCGACACCACCCACGGCACCACGACAGGTGACACCACCGCCTCGGCCACAACCTCCACCACCGGCGCCTGCTCCACGATCACATGCGCGTTCGTCCCACTGATCCCGAAGGAGGACACGCCCGCCCGCCACGGCCGGTCCACCTCCGGCCAGGCCCGCGCCTCGGTGAGCAGCCCAACCGCGCCGGCCGACCAGTCCACGTGCGAGGACGGCGCGTCCACATGCAGGGTCCTCGGCAGGACCCCGTGCCGCATCGCCATGACCATCTTGATCACGCCCGCGACGCCGGCCGCCGCCTGGGTGTGCCCGATGTTGGACTTGATCGAGCCCAGGAGGAGCGGCACCTCCCGGTCCTGCCCGTACGTCGCCAGCAGCGCCTGCGCCTCGATCGGATCACCCAGCGGCGTACCCGTCCCGTGGCCCTCGACCGCATCCACGTCCGCCCCGGACAGCCCGGCGCTCGCCAGTGCCCGGCGGATCACCCGCTGCTGCGAGCGGCCGCTCGGCGCGGTGAAGCCATTGGACGCACCGTCCTGGTTCACCGCACTGCCGCGCACCAGCGCCAGCACGGGATGCCCGTTGCGCCGCGCGTCCGACAGCCGCTCCAGCACCAGCACACCCGCACCCTCCGACCAGCCCGTGCCGTCCGCCGCCTCCGCGAACGCCTTGCACCGACCGTCCGAAGCCAACCCACCCTGCCGACTGAACTCCATCAGGGAGCCGGGCGTCGACATCACGTTCACGCCGCCGGCCAGCGCGAGCGTGCACTCGCCGGACCGCAGCGACTGCACCGCCCAGTGCAGGGCGACCAGCGAGGAGGAACAGGCGGTGTCCACGGTGACGGCCGGGCCCTCCAGCCCCAGCTCGTAGGAGACGCGTCCGGAGACGGCACTGGCCGCGATCCCGGTGCCGATGTCCCCGGTGGCGTCGTCCAGGCCGCGCACCAGGAGGTAGGCGTAGTCCTGGCCGTTGGTGCCGACGAAGACGCCGGTCCGGCTGCCGCGCAGCGTCACCGGGTCGATGCCCGCCCGCTCGAAGGCCTCCCAGGAGGTCTCCAGCAGCAGCCGCTGCTGCGGGTCCGTCGTGACGGCCTCGCGCGGCGAGATGCCGAAGAAGTCGGCGTCGAAACCGGCGACGGAGTCGAGGAAACCGCCGCGCCGGCTGAGGTCGGTGCCCCGCTCGTCGACCCCGGCCGCGCGCAGGGCGTCGAGGTCCCAGCCGCGGTCGGACGGGAAGCCGGACATCGCGTCGGTGCCGGCCGCCACCAGGTCCCAGAGGTCCTCCGGGGACGCCACCCCACCGGGGTAGCGGCAGCCGATCCCGACCACGGCGATCGGCTCGGTCGCGGCGGCGACGAGACCGCGGTTCTGCCGTCGAAGCCGCTCGGCCTCCTTCATCGAGGACCGGAGGGCGTCGACAACCTTGTCGCTGGGCGTAGTCATGTGTCGCTCCGTCAGTCCTGCTCGTGGTCGGAGGTGTGCTGCAGGGCCGCCTGCACCAGGTCGTCGACGTCCATCGCGTCGATGGACTCGCCGAAGGCGTCCTCGGTCCCTTCGCCCTGGTCGGAGCCCTGGTCGGAGCCCTTGCCGATGCCCTGGGCGGCGCCCTGGGTGGCGGCCAGTTCCAGGAGCGGTTCCAGGACTCCGATCCGGCGCAGCCGATCGAGCGGGACGGAGGCGAGCAGGGACCGGATCCGCGCCCGGTCGAGCTCCTCGGGCTGCTCGTCGTGGCCGTCGGGCAGGAGTTCCCGCAGGATGTGCCCGGCCAGTTCGGCCGGTGTCGGGTGGTCGAAGACGAGCGTCGCGACCAGGCTCAGCCCGGTGGCGGCGTTGAGCTGGTTGCGCAGTTCCACCGCCCCGAGCGAGTCGAAGCCGAGATCGCGGAACGCCTTGTCCGCGCCGACCAGGTCCGCGGTCGCGTGGCCCAGCACCTCCGCCGCCCGGAGGCGGACCAGTCGGAGCAGGACGGCGGACCGGCGGCCCTCGGAGAGTCCGGCCAGTTCCTCCCGCAGGGCGGCGCCGGCCGACGGCCCGTCGCCGCCCGTCCCGGCCGCGGACGGCTCCGCGTGGCCCGGGAGTTCGGCCAGCAGCCGGCTGGGTCGCACGGCGGTGAAGGCGCGCAGGAACACCGCGGGTTCGACGTCGGAGACGACGGTCGTCGGCTCGCCGTCCATGACCGCCTGCCGCAGGGCCCGCACCGCGAGGTCCGGGTCGAGCGGCCGGATTCCGGTCCGCCGGGCCGCGGCGGCCGCCCGGTCGGTGGCGGCCATGCCGTCCCCGCCCCAGGCGCCCCAGGCGATCGAGGTGGCGGCCAGGCCCTGGGCCCGGCGCCGCTCGGCCAGGGCGTCCAGTACGGCGTTCGCGGCGGCGTAGCTGCCCTGCCCGGGGTTTCCGACCGCCGCGGAGGCGGAGGAGAAGAGGGCGAAGACCGCGAGGTCCTGTCCCCTGGTCAGCTCGTCCAGGAGCAGCGCCGAGGCGACCTTGGCGCGGAAGACCGGTTCGAAGCGGGCCGGGGTGAGGCGGTCGAGGACGGCGTCGTCGACCACGCCGGCCGCGTGCACGACCGCGGTGAGCGGCGCGCCCGCGGGGAGTGCGGCCAGCACGGCGGCGAGCGCCTCGCGGTCGGCGGCGTCGCAGGCGGCGATGGTGACCCGCGCCCCCGTGGCGGTCAGTTCGGCGTGCAGCTGCGCCGCGCCCGGGGCGGCCGGGCCTCGGCGGCTGAGCAGCACCAGGTGCCGGGCGCCCTGCTCGGCGAGCCGTCGGGCGACGTGGGCGCCCAGGGCGCCGGTGCCGCCGGTGATCAGTACGGTGCCGTCCGGGTGCCAGTCGCGGGCCGGCGGGCGGCCGGCGACTGGCTGCCCCAGCCGGCGGCCGTGGACCGCCGAGGTGCGCACCGCGACCTGGTCCTCCCCGTCGGGGTCCGCGAGGAAGCCGGCGAAGAGTGCGGCCGAGCGCTCGTCGAGCTCGTCGGGCAGGTCGATCAGGCCGCCCCAGCGCTGCGGGTACTCCAGCGCGGCGACCCGGCCCAGGCCCCAGACGGCGGCCTGGTGCAGGCCGGTCACCGGCTCCTCGGGCGACACCGCCTGGGCGCCCCGGGTGACGCACCACAGCGGTGCGGTGATCCCCGCGTCGCCGAGCGCCTGCAGCAGGGTCGCGGTGCCGAAGACGCCCGCGGGCGCCGCACCGGCCGCCGTCGCGGTGGGCGCGTCGTCGAGGGCGAGCAGGGACAGCACCCCGGCGAGGCCGGTGCGGTCGCCGGCCGCCGCGCGCAGCCGCTCGGCCAGGGCCGCCCGGTCGGTGTCGGCGTCCGCCTCGACGTGTACGGTGTCCGGGCCCAGCTGGGCGACGACCGCGGCGGTCCAGTCCTGGTCGGAGCGTCCCGCCGGGGTGACGGCGAGCCAGGTGCCCTGCGGGGTGGCGGCGGCCGGGCGGTTCAGCGGCTTCCAGCCGATCCGCCGGCGCAGGCCGTCCAGCGTGGCCTGCTCCCCGCGCCGGGTGCGCCAGTCGCGCAGGGCGGGCAGCACCTTGGCGAGCGAGTCGCTGTCCACGTCGAGCGTGTCGGCCAGGGTGTCGAAGGCCTCCTCGCGCACCGCGGACCAGAACTCCTCGTCCTCGCTCCCGGCCCCCGGGGTGGCATCGGCCTCGGCGGCCTGCAGCCAGTAGCGCTCGTGCTGGAAGGCGTAGGTCGGCAGATCGACCCGGCGGGCACCGGTGCCGTCGAACACGCCGGACCAGTCCGGGTCCAGGCCGTCGACCTGCAGCCGGGCCAGCGCCGTGAGCAGGGCGGCCTCCTCGCTCCGGTCCTTGCGCAGGGCCGGTACGGCGAGCACGGGGCGGTGGGACTGGTCGGGCCGGTCGTCGAGGGCCTCCTGGGCCAGTGCGGTCAGGGCGCCGTCCGGGCCGAGTTCGAGGAACCGGGTGACGCCGTTCGCGGCGAGCGCGCGCAGGCCGTCGCCGAACCGGACGGTCTCGCGGACGTGGCGCACCCAGTACTCCGGTGTGCCGACCAGCTCGGGCGTCGCGATGCCGCCGGTCAGGTTGGACACCAGCGGCACGCTCGGGGCGTGGTAGGAGATGCCCCGGGCGACCCGTTCGAAGTCATCGAGCATCGCGTCCATGTGTACGGAGTGAAATGCATGGCTCACCCGCAAACGCCTAGTCTTGACTCCGTCCGCCTCGAAGGCGGCGGCGATCCGCCGCACCTGTACCTCGTCGCCGGCGATCACCACGGCCTGCGGGCCGTTCACCGCCGCCACCGACACCCCGTCGGTCAGGCGGGCGAGGACCTGCTCCTCGGTCGCCCGGACGGCGACCATCGCGCCGCCGGCGGGCAGCGCGGCCATCAGCCGGGCCCGGGCCGCCACCAGGGTGCAGGCGTCCGCGAGCGGGAACACCCCGGCCAGGTGGGCGGCGGCGATCTCGCCGACCGAGTGGCCGGCCAGGAAGTCCGGCCTGATGCCCCAGGACTCGACCAGGCGGAACAGGGCCACCTCGATCGCGAACAGGGCGGGCTGGGTGCAGCCGGTGTCGTCCAGCAGGGCGGCCCGCGCCGTGCCGGTGGGCGCGAACAGCACGTCCCGCAGGGGGACGTCGAGCAGGGCGTCGAAGTGCGCCAGCACCGCGTCGAGGGCCTGGGCGAACACCGGGAACCGGCCGTACAGCTCCCGGCCCGTGCCCGGGCGCTGGGATCCCTGTCCGGAGAGCAGGAACGCGGTCCGGCCGCGCCGGCCCGGCCGGCCCTGGACCAGGTTGGCCGCGCCGCGCCCCCCGGTGAGGGCCGTCAGGCCGCGCAGCAGGTCCGCGCGGTCGCCGGCCAGGACGGTGGCCCGGTGCTCGAAGGCCGACCGGGTGGTGGCCGTGGAGTACCCGAGGTCGGTGACCGCCAGGTCGGGGTGCGCGGCCAGGTGGGCGACCAGCCGGCCGGCCTGGGCGCGCAGCGCCTCGGGGGTGACGGCGGACAGGGCGACCGGCAGTACGGCGGGGGTGAGCGGAGCCGGGTCGGTCCCGGTGTCGGGGTCGCTCTCCGGCGCCTGTTCGAGGATCACGTGCGCGTTGGTGCCGCTGGCGCCGAAGGCCGAGACCCCGGCGCGGCGCGGCCGGTCGGTGGTCGGCCACGCGGTCTCCTCGGCGAGCAGTTCGACCGTGCCCGCCGACCAGTCGACGTGCGAGGACGGCGCGTCCAGGTGCAGCGTCCCCGGCAGCACGCCGTGGTGCATCGCCATGATCATCTTGATCACGCCGGCGACGCCCGAGGCCGCCTGGGTGTGGCCGATGTTGGACTTGACCGCGCCGAGCAGCAGCGGACGCCGCGGGTCGCGGTCGCGGCCGTAGGTGGCGAGCAGGGCCTGGGCCTCGATCGGGTCGCCGAGGGTGGTCCCGGTGCCGTGCGCCTCGACGGCGTCCACGTGCGCTGCCGACAGCCCGGCGTTGCCCAGGGCCCGGCGGATGACGCGCTGCTGCGACGGGCCGTTGGGCGCCGTGATGCCGTTGGACGCGCCGTCCTGGTTGACCGCGGAGCCGCGCAGCACGGCGAGTACCCGGTGCCCCTGCCGGCGGGCCTGCGAGAGCTTCTCGACGACCAGCACGCCGACGCCCTCGGACCAGCCGGTCCCGTTCGCCGAGTCGGCGAAGGCCCGGCAGCGGCCGTCCGGCGAGAGCGCGCCCATCTCCCCGAACTCGATGAAGCCCACCGGGGTGGACATCACGGTCACCCCGCCGGCCAGGGCCATCGAGCACTCCCCGGCGCGCAGTGCCTGGGCGGCCAGGTGCAGGGCCACCAGCGAGGAGGAGCACGCCGTGTCGACGGTCACCGAGGGTCCTTCCAGACCCAGGGTGTAGGAGAGCCGGCCGGACAGCAGGCTGGCCGACTGGGCGGTTTGCACGTGGCCGAGCTGGCCGGCGGCGGGCCGGTAGTCGCCGCTGCCGCCGCCGATGAACACGCCGGTTCCGCCGCCGCGCAGGCCGGCCGGGTCGATCCCGGCGCGTTCCAGCGCCTCCCAGGCGGTCTCCAGCACGATCCGCTGCTGCGGGTCGACCACCATCGCCTCGCGCGGCGAGACCCCGAAGAAGGCGGCGTCGAAGTCGGCCACGTCGTAGAGGAATCCGCCGTTGCGGGTGACGCTGCGGCCGCGTCCGTCCCGGTCGCCCCGGGCCAGCCGGTCGAGGTCCCAGCCGCGGTCGGTCGGGAAGGCGCCGATCGCGTCCGTCCGCGCGCGCAGCAGGTCCCACAGGTCCTCCGGCGAGCGGACGCCGCCGGGGTAGCGGCAGCTCATCCCGACGATCACGACCGGGTCGTCGGCGTCGCCGGGTGCCGCCAGGGCGGCGGTCATCTGCTCGTCGGCGCCCGGGAGTTCGGCTCCCAGCAGTTCGGTGCCCAGGTGCTCCGCGAGCGCGACCGGTGTCGGGTAGTCGAAGACCAGCGTGGCCGGCAGGACGAGACCGGTGGCGGTGTTGAGCTGGTTGCGCAGGTCGACGGCGGTCAGCGAGTCGAAGCCGAGGTCCTTGAAGGCGTGGCCCGCCGGGACGTCGGTGGTGTCGGGGTGGCCCAGCACGGCGGCCACCTCGGTGCGCACCAGCGTCAGCAGCGCCTCGGCCCGGTCGGCCGTGGAGCGGGCGAGCAGGTCGGCCCGCAGGGTGGCGGCGGTGGCCGCCCGCTCCGGCGCGCCGGCCGTCGCCCGGGCCACGGCGGCGCGTGCCTCGGGCAACTCCGCGAAGAGCGGGTTCGGCCGGGGCCGGGCGAAGGCCGGCGCGAACCGGTCCCAGGCCACGTCGACCACCGTGACGGCGGGCGCGCCGTCCGCGACGGCGCGGGGCAGCGCCGACAGTGCCCGGCCCGGGTCCATGGCGGGCAGCCCGCTGAGCCGCAGGTGCCGGGCGAGGGAGGGCGGGGTGGTGTCGGCCCAGGCGCCCCAGGCGACGCAGAGCGCGGCCGCGCCCCGTGCGTGGCGGCGCTCGGCGAAGGCGTCCAGGTAGGCGCCGGCCGCGGCTCCACCCTCCTGGCCGCGCACGCCCCAGATCCCGGCGATCGACGCGAACAGCACGAACGCGTCCAACGGGTGGTCGCCGAGCGCCGTTTCGAGGGCGTCGAGGCCGGCGCGCAGCCGGGGCAGCTCGGTGCCGTGACCGGTGTGGAGCACGGCGGTCAGCGGGAGCCCCTCGGGGGCTGCGGCGAGGACCGCCGTCAGCGTGCCGGGGTCGGCCGGATCGCCCGTCACGGGCGTGAACCCGACGCCGAGCCCGGCCAGTTCGGCGGCGAGCGCGGTCGGTGCCGGGTCCTGCGGGTGGTCCGGGCCGAGCAGCAGCAGGTGGCCGGCGCCCTGGCCGGCGAGCCAGCGGGCCGCCGGCCCGCCGAAGCCGGCGCTCTCGCCGATCACCAGGACGGTGCCGCTCGGCCGCCACCCGGGGGCGGCCGGATCGGTCGCGGCCCGGACGAGGCGCCGGGCGAAGACGCCGGAGGGGCGCAGCGCGAGCTGGTCCTCGCCGTCGCCGCGCGTCAGGGCGGCGCGCAGCCGGCCCGCCGTTCGGCCGTCGAGTTCCTCCGGGAGGTCGATCAACCCGCCCCAGCGGTCGGGGTGTTCCAGTCCGGTCACCCGGCCCGCCCCCCAGACGGCGGCCTGTGCCGGGTCGGCCGGTGCGTCGGCCCGGGCGACCGAGGCCGCTCCCCGGGTGGCGCACCAGACGGGGGCGTCGAGGCCGGCCGCGGCCACCGCCGTGACCAGCGCGTCCGGCCGGGCCGGGCCGGTCGGCAGGAGCTCGGCGCCGGTGGCGAGCAGCGACAGCACGCCGGCGACGGGGGTGTCGAGCTCCACCAGGCGGGCGACCAGGCCGTCCTGGTCGGTGGGATCGGCCTCGACCCGGACGGCGTCCGGGCCGAGCGCGCCGACCAGCGCGGTCGTCCATGCCTCGGTGGCGCGGCCGGCCGGGACCAGCACCAGCCAGCTCCCGGTGTGCGGCGGCCCGCTGGGCGCGGCGGCGGCCAGCGGCTTCCAGGCCACCCGGTAGCGCCAGGTGTCCACGGTGGACTGCTCGGAGCGCTTGCGGCGCCAGGCGGACAGGGCCGGGACCAGTGCGGACAGCGCGGCGCCGTCGCCGAGTTCGAGCGTCGAGCCGAGCTGGTCGAGGTCCTCGCGTTCCACCGCGGACCAGAACGCGCTGTCCGCCGGGTCGACGGCCGTGACCGGTGCGGGCGCGGGTTCCGGCCAGTACAGCTCGCGCTGGAAGGCGTAGGTCGGCAGGTCGACCCGGCGGGCGCCGGTGCCCGCGTAGTACGCGGCCCAGTCGACGGGCAGGCCCGCGACGTGCAGCCGGGCCAGGCCGGTGACCAGGGCGGTCTCCTCGGGGCGGTCCTTGCGCAGCACCGGCGCAGCCACCGCCGCCGCGTCCAGGACCTGCTGGGCCAGCGCGGTCAGCACACCGTCGGGGCCGAGCTCCAGGAAGGCGTCGGCGCCGGCGTCGGCCATCGCCAGCACGCCGTCGGCGAACCGGACGGTCTCGCGGACGTGGCGCACCCAGTACTCCGGTGTGCCGACCAGCTCGGGCGTCGCGATGCCACCGGTCAGGTTGGACACCAGGGGAATCTCCGGCCGGCCGAAGGACAGACCCGCCACCACGGCGCGGAACTCGGCCAGCATCGGCTCCATCAGCGGCGAGTGGAAGGCGTGACTCACCCGCAGCCGGCTGGTCCGGCGGCCCTGGTTCTCGAACTCCCGTGCGGTGCGCAGGACATCGGGTTCGGCTCCGGACAGCACCACGGACCGGGGGCCGTTCACGGCGGCGATCGACAGCGACTCCCCGAGCAGCGGAAGCGCCTCGTCCTCCGTCGCCTCGACCGCCACCATCGCCCCGCCTGCGGGCAGTGCCTGCATCAGCCGGCCGCGCGCGGCCACCAGGGCGCAGGCGTCGGCCAGCGGCAGGACGCCCGCCACGTGCGCGGCCGTGACCTCGCCGATCGAGTGCCCGGCGACGAACTCCGGTCGGACACCGAGGGATTCGACCAGCCGGAAGAGCGCGACCCCGAGCGCGAACAGCCCGGTCTGGGCGTGCTCCGTCCGGTCCGGCGGCTCCGCGTCCTCGCCCCAGAGCACCTCGCGCACCGACTCGAAGCCCGGCTGCGCGCACACCGCGTCGAAGGCCTCGGCGAACACCGCGAAGCGGGCGTACAACTCCCGCCCCATACCGAGGCGTTGCGAGCCCTGACCGGAGAAGAGCACGGCCGGCGAGCGGTTCGCGGCCACGCCCCGGGCCAGCTCGACGCCGTCCAGCAGCACCGCCCGGTGTCCGAAGCCCGCCCGTCCCGCCAGCGACAACCCCACGTCCAGCGGCGACGGTTCGCCGAGCGCCGTGACCCGCCGCAGCTGCGCGTCCAGCGCCGCCGGCGACCTGCCCGACACCACCCACGGCGCCGCCGAGGGCGACACGCGGGGCGCCCCGGCCGGCTCCTCGACGTCCGGCGCCTGCTCGACGATCACATGGGCGTTGGTCCCGCTGACGCCGAAGGCGGACACGCCCGCCCGGCGCGGCGCCCCGGTGCTCGGCCAGGGCCGCGCCTCGCGCAGCAGCGTCACGGCGCCGCCCGCCCAGTCGACGTGCGAGGACGGCTCGTCCACGTGCAGCGTCTTCGGCAGCACGCCGTGGCGCATCGCCATCACCATCTTGATCACGCCCGCGACACCGGCCGCCGCCTGGGTGTGCCCCAGGTTCGACTTGACCGCGCCCACCAGCAGCGGCCGTTCCCGGTCGCGCCCGTAGGCCGCGATCAGCGCGTTGGCCTCGATCGGGTCGCCCAGGGTGGTGCCGGTGCCATGGGCCTCCACCGCGTCGACCTGGCCGGGCGTCAGGCCGGCGTCCGCCAGCGCCTGGCGGACGACGCGCTGCTGCGCGCGCCCGTTCGGCGCGGTCAGCCCGTTGCTCGCGCCGTCCTGGTTGACGGCCGCGCCGCGCAGGACGCCCCAGACCCGGTGGCCGTTGCGGCGGGCGTCGGACAGCCGCTCCAGCACCAGCACGCCCGCGCCCTCCGACCACGCCGTGCCGTCCGCCGAGTCGGCGAACGCCTTGCACCGGCCGTCGGGGGCCAGACCGCCCTGGGCGGTGAACTCGACGAACGCGTCGGGGCTGGACATCACCGACACACCGCCGGCCAGCGCCAGCGAGCACTCACCGCTGCGCAGCGTGCGCGCGGCCAGGTGCATCGCCACCAGGGCGGAGGAGCAGGCGGTGTCCACGGTGACGGCCGGCCCCTCCAGGCCCAGCGTGTAGGACAGCCGCCCGGACATCACGCTGGCCGTGTTGCCGGTGGCGACATGGCCCTGGACCTCGGCCGTGCCGCGGCGCAGCACCGAGGTGTAGTCCTGGCCGTTGGTGCCGACGAAGACGCCGGTCGCGCTGCCGCGCAGGGCGTCCGCGGCGATGCCGGCCCGTTCCAGCGCCTCCCAGGTGGTCTCCAGCAGCAGGCGCTGCTGGGGGTCCATCGCGATCGCCTCACGCGGCGAGATCCCGAAGAACCGGGCGTCGAACCGGCCCACGCCGTCCAGGAACCCGCCCTGCAGGGTGACCGAGGCGCCGCGCCCGAGGGCTTCGAGGTCCCAGCCCCGGTCGGCGGGGAAGGCCGAGATGACGTCCTCCTCCCGCTCCAGCACCCGCCAGAGGTCCTCCGGGGACTCCACGGCGCCGGGGAAGCGGCAGCCGATGCCGACGATCGCGATCGGGTCGTCCGCCACGGTCCCGGCGGCCGGGGTGACGGCGTCGTGGTCACGGTCGCGGTCCTGGTCCTGCTCCGGCAGCGAGCCGAGCAGTTCGCCGAGCAGGAGGTCGCCGAGCGCCTGCGGGGTGGGGTGGTCGTAGAGCAGCGTGCTCGGCAGGCGCAGACCGGTCGTGGCGGTGAGGGCGTTGCGCAGTTCCACGGTGGTCAGCGAGTCGAAGCCGAGGTCGGTGAAGGCCTGGTCGGCCTCGACGGCCGAGGCGTCGGCATGGCCCAGCACGGCGGCCACGTGAGCCCGGACCAGCTCCTGGACCAGGCGGGTGCGCGCGGCGCCGGTGAGCTCGGCCAGACGCTGCCGCAGCCCGGACTCCCGGCCGGTCGTGACCGCCCCGGCCGCGGTCGGTGGCCGGTGCAGCTCGGGCAGGTCGGCGACCAGCGGGTTCGGCCGCAGGGCGGCGAACACCGTGGCGAAGCGCTGCCAGTCGACGTCCGCCACGGCCACCACCGGGTCGTCCTGCCCGAGGGCGTGGCCCAGCGCGGCCAGGGCGAGCCGCGGCGCCATCGGCGCGAACCCGCCCCGGCGCACCCGCGCCTCGACGCCCGCGCCGTCGGCGGCCATCCCGGCCTCGGCCCAGGGGCCCCAGGCGACGGAGGTGGCGGGCAGGCCCTCGTCCCGCCGCTGCTGTGCGAAGGCGTCCAGGAAGGCGTTGGCGGCGGCGTAGTTGGCCTGTCCGGCGGCGCCGAACGTGCCCGTGGTGGAGGAGAAGAGGACGAAGGCCGACAGTTCGGCGTCGCGGGTCAGCTCGTGCAGGTTGACCGCGGCGTCGAGCTTGGGGCGCAGCACGGCCGTGAAGCTCTCGGCGCTCAGGCCGTCCAGGACGCCGTCCGCGACCACACCGGCGGTGTGGAACACGGCGGTGAGCGGAAGCTCCTCGGGCACGGCGGCCAGGACCGCCGCCAGCTGCTCCCGGTCGGCGGCGTCGCAGGCGGCCAGGGTGACCCGGGCGCCCAGCGCGGTGAGTTCGCGGCTCAGCTGCTCCGCCCCCGGCGCCCCGGGGCCGCGGCGGCCGACCAGCAGCAGGTGCTCGGCGCCCTGTCCGGCCAGCCAGCGGGCGACGTGCCCGCCGAGGCCGCCGGTTCCTCCGGTGACCAGCACGGTGCCGGTGGGGGTGAACTCCCGGGCCGCGGGCCGGTCGCCCACCGGGTGGTGGGCGAGCCGGCGGGCGAAGGCGCCGGAGGGCCGCAGCGCCAGCTGGTCCTCGCCGGTCGCCCCGGCCAGCACGGCCTCCAGTCGGCGGACGGTGCTCTCGTCGACCGTCTCCGGCAGGTCGACCAGGCCGCCCCAGCGCTGCGGGTGTTCGAGCGCGACGCTGCGTCCGAGGCCCCAGACCGCGCTCTGGACGGGGTCGGTGAGGTGGTCGGCGCGGCCGGTCGCGACGGCGCCCCGGGTCAGGCACCACAGCGGCGCCTCGATGCCCGCGTCGCCGAGTGCCTGCACCGCGGCGACGGTCGAGGGCAGGCTGTCCGCGCCCGGCGCGGGCAGGGCCAGCACTCCGGCGAACTCCCCGCCCTCGGAGCGCAGTTCACGCAGGGTCCGGGCCAGCGCGCGCCGGTCCGGTCCGATGTCGGCCGACCGGACCGGGCCGTCGAACAGCGCGTCGAGCCACGGGTGGTCGGGGGTGTCGCCGGCCGGGCGCAGGACCAGCCAGGTGCCCGCGGGGCGCACGGCAGGCGAGTCGGCGAGCGGCTTCCAGGTGACGCGGTAGCGCCAGCCGTCCACCGTGGAGCGGTCGAGCCGCCCGCGGCGCCAGGTCGACAGCGCGGGCACCATCACCCTCAGGGTGTCGTCGTCCAGGTGCAGGTCGGCGCCGAGCGCCGGCAGGTCGGCCCGTTCCACCGCGGACCAGAACCGCGCGTCCGCCGGATCCGGCCGGCCGGCGGGGCGGGCGGCGTCCGTCTCGGGCCAGTACCGGCGGCGCTGGAACGGGTAGGTCGGCAGCTCGACGCGGCGGGCGCCGGTGCCGGCGAAGACCGCGTCCCAGTCCGGTCGCACGCCGTTCGCGTGGAGCCGGGCGAGCGCGCCGGTGAGGGTCGCCTGCTCGGCCCGGCCGCGGCGCAGGACGGCGATCGCGGCCGGCCCCGCCGCGTCACCGAGGGTCTCCCGGGCGGCGCCGGCCAGCACCCCGTCGGGGCCGAGCTCCAGGAAGGTGGTGGTGCCCTGCTCGGCGAGCAGCCGCACGGCGTCCGCGAAGCGCACGGTGCGGCGGACCTGGTCGACCCAGTAGTCGGGCGAGCAGAGCTGCTCGGCGGTGGCGAGTGCACCGGTGACGGTGGAGACCACCGGGATGACCGGCGCGTGGTAGGTCACCGTGGCGGCGACCTTGCGGAACGCGGCGAGCATCGGCTCCATCAGCGGCGAGTGGAAGGCGTGCGAGACGCGCAGCCGCCCGGCCCGGCGCCCCTGGGCCGTGAACCGGTCGACCAGCGCCCGGACGGCCGCTTCCTCGCCCGCGACGACCAGGGAGGCCGGCGCGTTGACCGCGGCGACCGAGACCGCCGCGCCGAGCAGGGGCAGCACCTCCTCCTCGCTCGCCTCCAGGGAGGCCATCGCACCCCCGGCGGGCAGCGCGGCCATCAGCCGGCCGCGGGCCGCCACCAGGCGGCAGGCGTCCTCCAGCGACAGCACACCCGCCACGTGGGCGGCGGCGAGTTCGCCGACCGAGTGGCCGACCAGGTGGTCCGGTCGCAGACCCCAGGACTCGACGAGCCGGTGGAGCGCGACTTCGAGCGCGAACAGCGCGGGCTGGGTGTATCCGGTGTCGTCCAGCAGCCCGGCCTGCGCCGTGTCCGGCTCGGCGAACAGCACGTCCCGGACGGAGTGGTCGAGTTCGAGGTCGAGGCGGTTCAGGACGGCGTCCAGGGCCTCGGCGAACACCGGGTGACGCGCGTGGAGCTCCCGGCCCGCCCCCGGCCGCTGGCTGCCCTGTCCGGTGAAGAGGAAGGCCAGCCGGCCGCGGGCGGCCCGGCCGGTGACCAGGGCGGCGTCCGGCAGGCCGTCCCGCAGGGCCGTGAGGGCCCGTTCCAGCTCCTCGCGCCGCCCGGTCACCACGGCGGCCCGGCGTTCCAGCGCGGAGCGGGTGGTGGCGAGCGAGAACGCCAGGTCGGCCAGGGGGAGTTCGGGCCGCCGGCCGAGCAGCGACAGCACCCGGTCGGCCTGGGCGCGCAGGGCGAGGTCGGTCCGCGCGGAGAGCACCACCGGCACGGCGGGGAGCGCGGCGGACTCGACGGCGGACGGCGCCACGGAGGCGGAGGCGGAGGCGGAAGCCTGCGTCACCGGAGCCGCCGCCGGAGCGACGACCGGCCCGGGCAGCCCGGTGGGCTCGGCCACCGACGGCGCCTGCTCCAGGACGAGGTGCGCATTGGTGCCGCTGAGGCCGAAGGAGGAGACCCCCGCGCGGCGCGGACGGCCCGTCCCCGGCCAGGCCCGCTCCTCGGTCAGCAGCTCGATCGCGCCGGCCGACCAGTCGACGTGCGAGGACGGCCGGTCCACGTGCAGCGTCGGCGGCAGCACACCGTGCCGCATCGCCATCACCATCTTGATCACCCCGGCGACCCCCGAGGCCATCTGGGTGTGACCGATGTTCGACTTGACCGAGCCGAGCAGGAGCGGGCGCTCGCGCTCCAGGCCGTAGGTCGCGAGCAGCGCCTGCGCCTCGATCGGGTCGCCCAGCCTGGTGCCGGTGCCGTGGCCCTCCACCGCGTCGACCTCGGCGGCGGCCAGCCGCGCGTTCGCCAGCGCCTGGCGGATCACCCGCTGCTGCGATGGCCCGTTCGGCGCGGTCAGGCCGTTCGAGGCGCCGTCCTGGTTGACGGCGCTGCCGCGGACCACGGCCAGCACCCGGTGCCCGTTGCGCAGCGCGTCGGAGAGCCGCTCCACCAGGACCAGGCCGACGCCCTCGGCCAGGCTCATGCCGTCGGCGGCCTCGGCGTACGCCTTGCAGCGGCCGTCGGCGGCCATCGCCCGCTGCCGGCTGAAGCCGACGAACGCGTTGGGCGTGGCCATGATGCTGACCCCGCCGGCGAGGGCGAGCGAGCTCTCCCCGTTGCGCAGCGACTGGCAGGCCAGGTGCAGCGCGACCAGCGAGGAGGAGCAGGCGGTGTCCAGGGTGACGGCCGGGCCCTCGAAGCCGAAGGTGTAGGAGAGCCGCCCGGACAGCACGCTGGGGATGGTGCCGGTGATCAGGTGTCCCTCGGCGCCGTCCGGGCCGCCCCCGCCGGCGATGTAGTCCTGGTAGCTCGCGCCGATGAAGGTGCCGGTCCGGCTGCCGCGCAGCGTGGCGGGGTCGATGCCGGCCCGCTCCATCGCCTCCCAGCCGGTTTCCAGCAGCAGGCGCTGCTGCGGGTCCATGGAGAGCGCCTCACGCGGCGAGATGCCGAAGAACGCGGCGTCGAACTCGGCCGCCTCGTGCAGGAATCCGCCGCGGGTCGAGTAGGTGCGGCCCGGTTGGTCCGGGTCCGGGTCGTACAGCCCCTCGGCGTCCCAGCCCCGGTCGAGCGGGAACTCCGTGATGGCGTCGGTGCCCCGGGAGACCAGCTCCCACAGGGCCTCGGGTGAGCCGGCGCCGCCGGGGTAGCGGCAGCTCATGCCGATGATGGCGATCGGGTCCTCGTCGGCGGCGGGGCCGCCCGCGTGCTGCGGCGCCGCCGTGGCCGCCCCCGGCACGCCGGCGATCCGTGTGCGGAGGAACTCCACCAGGGCGAGCGGGTTGGGGTGGTCGAAGACCATCGTGCTCGGCAGCGTCAGCCCGGTCACGCCGGCCAGCCGGTTGCGCAGGTCCACGGCGGTCAGCGAGTCGAAGCCGACCTCGCGGAACGCCCGCTGTTCGGACAGCACCTCGGGCGAGGCGTGGCCCAGCACGGTGGCCGCCTCGGCGCGGACCAGGTCCAGCAGCACCCGGTCCTGCTCGACGCCGGGCAGCGCCCG
Source organism: Kitasatospora sp. NPDC058218 (assembly GCF_042882445.1). Lineage (NCBI taxonomy): Bacteria > Bacillati > Actinomycetota > Actinomycetes > Kitasatosporales > Streptomycetaceae > Kitasatospora > Kitasatospora sp. NPDC058218. The sequence goes on from NZ_JBHVWC010000032.1 coordinate 62,129, forward strand.
TAGCCGGGAGGCGAACTCGGCGTCACCGGCGGGCCGTTCGGCCGCCGATCGGAGGGCCCGCACCTCCGGGATCCGCTCGAAGAGCGCGGTCGGCCGGCCGGAGGTGAAGACCGGGTGGTAGCGGTCCCAGTCGATGTCGGCGACGGCCAGCACGCCCTGTTCGTCGAGGGCCGGGCGCAGCGCGGCCAGGGCCTGCTGCGGCGCCATGAAGACCAGGCCGCTGCGGCGGATCTGGCCCGGGTCCACCCGGCCGAGTTCGAGGTCGTCGGCCCAGATGCCCCAGGAGACGGCGGTGGCGTGCGCGCCACGGGCCCGGCGGTGCTCGGCCAGCGCGTTGAGGTAGGCGTTGGCCGCGACGTACGCGGCGTGCTGTCCGCTGCCCCACAGGCCGGCGGTGGAGGAGTAGAGGACGAAGGCGTCGAGCTGGTCGTCGTCCAGCAGTTCGTCGAGGTGCCGGGCGCCGGCGACCTTGGCGTGCACGACCCGGGCGAACGCCTCGGGGGTGGTCTCGTCCAGCGGGGCCAGTTCGATCACGGCGGCCGTGTGCACCACGGTGCGGACGGTGTGGCCCTCGGCCGTCAGCCCGGCCAGCAGGCGGGCGACCGCCTCGCGGTCGGTGAGGTCGCAGGAGACCACGGTGGCCGTGCAGCCGCGCTCGGCGAGTTCGGCGACGAGTTCGGCCGCGCCGGGCGCCGCCGGGCCCCGGCGGCTGGTCAGTACCAGCCGTTCGGCGCCCTGGTCGGCGAGCCAGCGGGCCAGGTGCGGGCCGAGTGTGCCGGTGCCGCCGGTCACCAGGGTGGTGCCGCGCGGCGTCCAGCCGGCGGCGGGCGCGGTCTCGGCGGTGGCGCGCGCGATCCGCCGGGCGAGCGCGCCCGAGGGCCGGATCGCCACCTGGTCCTCGCCGGTGCGGCCGGTGAGGACGGCGGCCAGTCGTTCGCCGGCCCGCCGGTCCAGGGTCTCGGGGAGGTCGACCAGGCCGCCCCAGCGCTGCGGGTGCTCCAGGGCGGCGGTCCAGCCGAGGCCGTGGATCTGCGCCTGGACGGGGTTGGTCAGCCGGTCGGCCCGCCCGGTGGAGACCGCGCCCCGGGTGAGGCACCACAGGGGCGCGTCGAGGCCCGCGTCCCCCAGCGCCTGGATCAGGGAGAGGGTCAGCGCGAGGCCGGCGGAGAGCGCCGGGTGGCGTTCGTCGGCCGTCTCGTCGGCGGCCAGCGCGGACACGATCCCGGTGAACTCCCCCAGCTCCCGGAGCCGTTCGGCCAGGGTGGCGCGGTCGGTGCCGGCCTCGTCCAGCGTCAGGCGCCGGACCTGCGCGCCGTGCGCGGTGAGGGCCTCGGCGATGTCCTGCGCGTCCGTGGCGGCGCCCGTGACGAGCAGCCAGCCGCCCGGGAGCGTGGCCGTGCCCAGGGCGCCGAGCGGCTCCCAGGCGGCCCGGTAGCGCCAGGAGTCGACCGTGGCGCGGTCGCGGCGTCGGCGGTGCCAGTCGGTCAGTGCGGGCAGCACCGGCGCCAGCGAGCTCCGGTCGAGCCGCAGGTTCGCGGCGAGCGTGTCGACGTCCTCCTCCTCGACGGCGCTCCAGAACGCGGTGTCCGCCGGGTCCGCCGCGGCCGCGGTCCGCGACGCGGCCGGGACGGCCCACAGGTGCTCGCGCCGGAAGGCGTAGGTCGGCAGGTCGACCGGGCGGGCGCCGGTGCCCGCGAAGACCGGGGCCCAGTCCACCCGGACGCCCTGGACGTGGGCCTCGGCGAGCGAGGTCAGGAAGCGGTCCAGGCCGCCCTTGTCGCGGCGCAGCGTGCCGACGACGCTCGCGCGGGCGCCGGTGTCCTCGGCGGTCGCCTGGACGGTCATGGTCAGCACCGGGTGGGGGCTGATCTCGACGAAGACCCGGTGGTCCTGGGCGAGCAGGTCCCGCACGGCGGGGTCGAAGCCGACGGTCCGGCGCAGGTTGCGGTACCAGTACCCGGCGTCCAGCCCGGTGGTGTCCGCCCAGTCGCCGGTCACGGTGGAGAAGAACGGCACCCGGGCGGCGCGCGGGCGCACCGGCGCCAGCGCCGTCAGCAGTTCCTCGCGCAGCAGCTCGACCTGGGTGGAGTGCGAGGCGTAGTCGACCGCGATCCGCCGGGCCCGGACGTTCTCGGCGGCGAGGTCGGCGACCAGCGCGTCCAGGTGCTCCGGCGGGCCGGCGACCACGACGGTGTGCGGCCCGTTGACGGCGGCGACGGTGACGTCCCCGCCGCGGGCCCGCAGGCGCTCCTCGGTCTCGGCCGCCGACAGCGGGACGGAGACCATGCCGCCGGAGCCGGCCAGCACCCGGCCGATGGCCCGGCTGCGCAGTGCGACCACCCGGGCCGCGTCCTCCAGCGAGAGGGCCCCGGCGACGGCGGCGGCGGCTATCTCGCCCTGCGAGTGCCCGAGCACGGCGTCCGGCCGGACGCCGTACGACTGCCACAGGTGGGCCAGCGACACCATCACCGCGAAGGACGCGGGTTGGACGACGTCGACCTTGTCCAGCGCCGGCGCGCCGTCGGCCTGGCGCAGCACGTCCACCAGCGACCAGTCGACGAAGGACGACAGGGCGGCGGCGCACTCGTGCAGGCGCTCGGCGAAGACCGGTGACTCCTCCAGCAGCCGTGCTCCCATGCCGGCCCACTGGGACCCCTGGCCGGGGAAGACGAAGACGGTCCGGCCCTCGGCCCCGGTGACGCCCTGCACGACGTTCGCCGAGGACTCGCCGGTGCTCAGGGCCGTCAGCCCCGCCCGCAGGGTCGCGGTGTCGGTGCCGAGGACCACCGCGCGGTGGTCGAGCAGCGCGCGCGTGCCGACCAGGGAGTGGCCGACGTCGACGGGGCGCAGGTCCCCGTCGTGGGCGGCGAGGTTGGCGGCCTGGGCGCGCAGCGCGCCCGGCGTCCGGGCGGACAGCACCCAGGGGACGACGCCACCGGCCGGGCGGTCCTCGCCGTCCGTCTCGACCGCGGGCGGCCGCGGCGCCTCCTCCAGGACGGCGTGCGCGTTGGTGCCGCTGATCCCGAAGGAGGACACCGCGCAGCGCCGGGTCCGTTCGCCCCCGCGCCATTCGACGGGGTCGTGGAGCAGGGACACCGTGCCCGGGGTCCAGTCGATGTGGGAGGACGGCCGGTCGGCGTGCAGGGTGCGCGGCAGCGTGCCGTGGCGCAGCGCCAGGACCATCTTGATCACACCGGCGACGCCCGCCGCCGACTGGGTGTGGCCGATGTTCGACTTGACCGAGCCGAGCAGCAGCGGGCGCTCGCGCTCCCGGTCGCGGCCGTAGGTGGCCTGGAGGGCCTGCGCCTCGATCGGGTCGCCGAGCGAGGTGCCGGTGCCGTGCGCCTCGACCGCGTCGATGTCGCCCGCGTCGAGCCCGGCGTTGCTCAGCGCCTGCCGGATCACCCGCTGCTGGGCGGGGCCGTTGGGCGCGGTGAGGCCGTTGCTGGCGCCGTCCTGGTTGATCGCCGAGCCGCGCACCACGGCGAGGACCTGGTGGCCGTTGCGCCGCGCGTCGGAAAGCCGTTCCAGGACGAGCACGCCGATGCCCTCGGCGAGGGTCATGCCGTCGGCGTCGTCGGCGAAGGACTTGCACCGGCCGTCGGCGGCGAGCGCCCGCTGGCGGCTGAAGGCGATGAAGGAGGCCGGGTTGGTCATCACCGTCGCGCCGCCCGCCAGGGCCAGCGAACTCTCGCCGTTGCGCAGCGACTGGCAGGCCAGGTGCAGCGCGACCAGCGAGGAGGAGCAGGCGGTGTCCACCGTGACGGCCGGACCCTCCAGGCCGAACAGGTAGGCCAGCCGCCCGGACAGCACGCTCGGGCTGGTGCCGGTCACGGCGTGCCCGGCGGAGCCGTCCGCCATGCCGAGCCCGTACTCCTGGTACGTCGAGCCGATGAAGGTGCCGGTGGGGCTGCCGTGGACGGAGGTCGGGTCGATGCCGGCCGACTCGAAGGCCTCCCAGGTGGTCTCCAGCAGCAGGCGCTGCTGCGGGTCCATGGAGAGCGCCTCGCGCGGCGAGATGCCGAAGAAGCCGGGGTCGAACTCGCCCGCGTCGTGCAGGAACCCGCCCTGCGTGGTGTAGGCCTTGCCGGGCGCGTCCGGGTCCGCGTCGTACAGCCCGGTGGTGTCCCAGCCGCGGTTGACCGGGAAGTCGGAGATGGCGTCGGTGCCCCGGGAGACCAGCTCCCAGAACTGCTCGGGCGAGCGGACGCCGCCGGGCAGCCGGCAGCCCATGCCGACGATCGCGATCGGTTCGTCGAAGCGTCCGGCGGTGGCGGGCGCGGTGGCCGGCCCGGCCTCGGCGAGGCCGAGGATCCGGCCGCGCAGGTAGTCGGCCAGGGCCAGGGGGGTCGGGTGGTCGAAGGCCATCGTGCTCGGCAGCGCGAGACCGGTCAGCGCGGCCAGTCGCTTGCGCAGGTCCACGGCGGTCAGCGAGTCGAAGCCGGCGTCGCGGAACGCCCGCTTCTCCGTGACCGCTTCGGCGCCGGCGTGGCCGAGGACGACGGCCGCCTCGCGCCGGACCAGGTCGACCAGCACCCGCTGCTGCTCGGCCCCGTCCAGGCCGGCCAGCCTGCGGGCGAACTCCGACGCGGGCCCCTCGGCGCCCTGCGCGGCCGTCAGGACGGCCCGGGCCTCGGGGAGTTCGGTGAGCAGCGCGCTCGGCCGGGCGGCGGTGAAGACGGGCGCGTACCGCTCCCAGTCGACGTCGGCCACCGTCACGGTCACCTCGTGCTGCAGCACCGCGCGGCGCAGCTCGGCGATCGCCGACCCGGGTGCCAGGAACCGCAGACCCTGGCGCCGCAGGCTCTCCGCGACGGCGGCGTGGGCGGCCATCCCGGCCCCGGCCCACGGGCCCCAGGCCACCGAGGTGGCGGCCAGTCCGCGGGCCCGCCGGTGCTCGGCGAGGGCGTCGAGGTAGGCGTTCGCGGCGCCGTAGGCACTCTGCCCGGCGCTGCCCCAGACGCCGGCGACGGAGGAGACCAGGACGAAGAAGTCCAGCTCGCGGTCGCCGAGCAGGGCGTCGAGGTTGGCGGCGCCGCGCAGCTTCGCGGCGGTCAGCCCGGCGATCTCGGACAGCGGCGTCGCGTCCAGCGGTGCGGCCTGGCCGACGCCCGCCGCGTGCACCACGCCGGTCAGCGGGTGCTCGGCCTCGATGCCGGCCAGCAGGGCGGCCAGTTGTGCGCGGTCGGCCACGTCGCAGGCCGCGACGGTGACGCGGGCACCCGCCGCGGTGAGTTCGGCGACCAGTTCGCGGGTGCCGGGGGCGTCCGGGCCGCGCCGGCCGGTCAGCACCAGGTGCGGTGCGCCGCTGCGGGCGAGCCAGCGGGCGGTCTCGGCGCCGAGCGCCCCGGTGCCGCCGGTGATCAGCACCGTGCCGGTGGCGGTGAAGTCGGCGGCCTGCGGCAGCTCGGCGCCGCGGTGGCGTACCAGGCGCCGGCCGTGGGCGGTGCCCGCGCGCAGCGCGAGCTGGTCCTCGGCGCCCTCGCCGCCGCGCGCCGCCAGCGCGCTGACCAGCCGCTGCACGGTCGGCGTGTCGAGCTCGGGAGGGAGGTCGACGAGCCCGCTCCACTGCTGCGGGCGCTCCAGTGCGGCGACCCGCCCCAGGCCCCAGACCGCGGCCTGGACGGGGTTGCCGAGCGGGTCGCCCGCACCGGTCGAGACCGCGCCCCTGGTCACCGTCCAGAGCGGGACGGTCGAGCCGGTGTCGCCCAGGGCCTGGGCGAGCACCGCGCTCAGGGCGAAGCCGACCGGCAGCCCGGTGCCGGTGAGGACCGGTCCGTCGGCCAGCGGGAGCAGCGAGAGGATGCCGGAGACCTCGTCGAACGCGCCGATCCGGGCGGCGAGTTCGGCCCGGTCGAGGCAGTCCTCGGCCAGCGCCAGCCGCTCGAACCGGGCGCCGTGCCCGCGCAGCGCGCCCAGCAGCTCGCCGTCCTCGACCTCGTCGGTGGTGAGCACCAGCCAGCGGCCGTCCAGGACGGGCGCCGCGCTCGCCCGCACCGGCTTCCACTCCACCCGGTATCGGGCGGCGTCCAGCAGGGTCTTCTCCTGGCGGTGGCGACGCCGGTTCGACAGGGCGGGGAGCAGCGCGTACAGGCCGGCGTGCTGCTCGTCGCGCAGGCCGAGCAGGGCGGCCAGCTCGGCGGTGTCGCCGCGGTCGACCGCCCCCCACAGCGCCGGGTCGGCCTGGTCGGCAGCCGTCCCGGTGGCGGGGGCGGCCGTGGTCTCGGGCCAGTACCGCTCGTGCTGGAAGGCGTAGGTCGGCAGGTCGACGCGGTGTGCTCCGGTCCGGGCGTAGAACTGCTCCCAGTCCACCGGGATGCCGCGCACGTGGAGCCGGGCCAGCGCCGTGGTGGCGGCCTGCTCCTCGGCGCGGTCGGTGCGCAGCAGCGGCACCAGGTCCAGGCCCGGTTCGTCGCCCAGGGTGTCCTGGGCGAGCGCGCAGAGCACGCCGTCCGGGCCGATCTCCAGGAAGGTGGCCGTGCCCGAGGCGCGCAGGGTGCGCACGCCGTCGGCGAAGCGGACCGTGCGGCGCACCTGCTCGGCCCAGTGGTCGGGCGAGGCCAGCTGCTCCCCGGTCACCGGCCCGCCCGTGACGCCCGACACCAGGGCGGTTCGCGGCTCGTGGAACGCGAGCGTGCCGACCACCTGCCGGAACTCGGCCAGCATCGGCTCCATCAGCGGCGAGTGGAAGGCGTGCGAGACGCGCAGCCGCTTGGTCCTGCGCCCCTGGGCGGCGAACCGCTCGGCGGTCCGCAGGACTTCGGCCTCGTCACCGGCGAGCACCACGGCCCGCGGGCCGTTCACCGCCGCCACCGACACGCCGGGTGTCAGCCGTGCCAGCGCCTCCTCCTCGGTGGCCTGCACCGAGACCATCGCCCCGCCGGCGGGCAGCGCCTGCATCAGCCGGGCCCGGGCGCAGACCAGCGTGGCCGCGTCCGGCAGCGAGAGCACGCCCGCGACGTACGCGGCGGCGATCTCGCCGACCGAGTGGCCGAGCAGCGCGCCGGGCCGGACGCCCCAGGACTCGACCAGGCGGAACAGCGCGACCTCGATCGCGAAGAGCGCGGGCTGCGCCCAGCCGGTCCGCTCCAGCAGCTCGGCCTCCGGCGTGCCCTCGGCCGCGAACAGCACCTCGCGCAGCGGCCGCTCCAGCCGGGTGTCCAGCTGCGCCAGCACCTCGTCCAGCGCCCGGGCGAACACCGGGAACCGGGCGTGCAGTTCACGCCCCATCCCGAGCCGCTGCGAGCCCTGGCCGGCGAACAGGAAGGCCGGGCGCCCGGCGCCACCGGTCTCGCCCTCGACCAGGCCGGCCGCCGGGGCGCCCTCGGCCAGGGCGGCGAGCGCGTGCAGCAGCTCCTCCCGGCCGCCGACGACGACCGCGCGCTGCTCGAAACCGGACCGGGTGGTGGCGAGGGAGTGGCCGATGTCGGCCGGTCGCAGCTCCGGGCGCGCCGTCACGAAGGCCCGCAGCCGGGCCGCCTGGTCCCGCAGCGCCGCCCGGCTGCGGCCGGCGAGCGGCCAGGCCGCCAGGCCCGGCGTGATCCCGGCCTCCGGCAGGGCCTCACGCCGCTGCGGCGCCTGCTCGACGATCAGGTGCGCGTTGGTGCCGCTGAAGCCGAACGAGGAGATGCCGGCCCGGCGCGGCCGGCCCGTCTCGGGCCAGGGCAGCTGCGCGGTGACCGGCTCCACCGCCCCCGACTCCCAGTCCACGTGGGAGGAGAGCCGTTCGGCGTGCAGCGTGCCGGGGACGACGCCGTGGCGCATCGCCAGCACCATCTTGATCACGCCCGCGACGCCGGCCGCCGCCTGGGTGTGCCCGATGTTCGACTTGATCGAGCCGAGGTGCAGCGGGCGCTCCCGGTCCTGGCCGTAGGTGGCGAGCAGTGCCTGTGCCTCGATCGGGTCGCCGAGGGCGGTGCCCGTACCGTGCCCCTCGACCACGTCCACGTCGGTGGTCCGCAGCCCCGCGGCGGCCAGCGCCTGGCGGATCACCCGCTGCTGCGAGGGGCCGTTGGGCGCGGTCAGGCCGTTCGAGGCGCCGTCCTGGTTGACGGCGCTGCCGCGCACCACCGCCAGCACCCGGTGGCCGTGGCGCCGCGCGTCGGAGAGCCGTTCCAGGACGAGCACCCCGACGCCCTCGGACCAGCCGACGCCGTCGGCGCCGTCCGCGTAGGCCTTGCAGCGCCCGTCCGGGGACAGCCCGCGCTGGCGGGAGAACTCGATCAGCGAGGTCGGGGTGGACATCACCGTGACACCGCCGGCCAGGGCCAGCGAGCACTCGCCGGCCCGCAGTGCCTGCATCGCCCAGTGCATGGCGACCAGCGAGGAGGAGCAGGCGGTGTCGACGGTGACGGCCGGGCCCTCCAGCCCGAGCACGTAGGAGACCCGCCCGGAGGCGATGCTCGGCGAGGTGCCGCTGCCCTGGTACCCCTCGTACTGACCGCCGGTCAGGTGGGCCGCGTAGTCGTTGTACATCACGCCGGCGAACACCCCGGTCCGGCTGCCGCGCAGTGAGAGCGGGTCGATCCCGGCGCGCTCGATCGCCTCCCAGGAGGCCTCCAGCAGCAGCCGCTGCTGGGCGTCGGTGGCCAGCGCCTCGCGCGGGCTCATCCCGAAGAAGGCGGGGTCGAACTCGGCGGCCTCGTGCAGGAATCCGCCGTAGCGGGTGTAGGCGGTGCCGAGGTGGTCCGGGTCGGGGTCGTAGAGCGCGTCGAGGTTCCAGCCCCGGTCGGTGGGCAGCCCGGAGATCGCGTCGGTGCCCTCGCTGACCAGGCGCCACAGGTCCTCGGGCGAGGCGACCCCGCCCGGGTAGCGGCAGCCCATGCCGACGATCACGATCGGATCGCCGTCGACGGCGGCGGCGGGCGCGGCCTCGGTCGACAGGTCGCTCCGGGCTCCGGTCAGCTGCTCCAGCACGTGCCCGGCCAGCGCCGTCACGGTCGGGTAGTCGAAGACCGCGGTGGCCGAGGTCCGCAGACCGGTCACCGCACCGAGCCGGTTGCGCAGTTCCACGGCGGTCAGCGAGTCGAAGCCGAGGTCCTGGAACTGCCGCAGCGGGTCGACGTCCGCCGGGCCCGCGTGCCGCAGCACCGCGGCGACCTGGGCGCGGATCAGCTCCACGACCGCCTCGGTGCGGGCCGCCCCGTCCAGCCGGGAGAGCCGCTGCGCCAGGCTCGCGGCCGCCTCCGGGCCGGCCACCACCGAGCGCCGGAGCGGGGTGCGGATCAGCCCGCGCAGCAGCGGCGCCACCTCGCCCCGGGCGCGCAGCGCCGCGAGGTCCAGGCGTACCGGCAGCAGCGCGGGCCGGTCCAGGGCGAGCGCGGCGTCGAAGAGCGCCAGGCCGTCCCGCTCGGCGAGCGCGGGCGTGCCCAGCCGGGCCAGCCGGGCCAGTTCGCCCTCGGTCAGGCCGCCGGTCATGCCGCCGGTCGCGTCGTCCGACGGCGCCCAGGGGCCCCAGCCCAGCGAGCTGCCGGGCAGCCCCTCGGCGCGGCGCAGCCGGACGAGGGCGTCGGCGAAGGCGTTGGCCGCGGCGTAGTTGCCCTGCCCCGCCGCGCCGACGGTGCCGGAGAGGGAGGAGAAGACGACGAAGGCGGCCAGGTCGAGCCGGCGGGTCGCCCGGTGCAGGTTCCACAGCGCGTCGGCCTTGGGCCGCAGCACCGCGGCGATCCGCTCCGGGGTCAGCGCGTCGATCACGCCGTCGTCCAGCACGCCGGCCGTGTGCACCACCGCGGTGAGCGGGTGCGCGGCCGGTACGCCGGCCAGCAGCCGCCGCAGCGCCGCGCGGTCGGCCAGGTCGCAGGCCGCGGCGGTGACGATCGCGCCCAGGCCGCGCAGTTCCTCGGCCAGGTCGGCGGCCCCCTCGGCGGACTCGCCGCGCCGGCTCGCCAGCAGCAGGTGCCGCACCCCGTGCCCGGTGACCAGGTGCCGGGCCAGCACCCGGCCGAGCCCGCCGGTGCCGCCGGTGACCAGCACGGTGCCCTCGGGGTCCCAGTGGCCGCCGCCGTCCGGCTCGGCGGGGGCGCCGGCCCGGGCCAGCCGGGCGACCAGCACCGCGCCGTCCCGCACGGCCAGCTGCGGCTCCTCGGCGGCGAGCGCCTGCGCGGGGACGACGGCGGTGGCCGGGTCGAGGTCCAGCAGCCCGAACCGGCCGGGGTGTTCGGCCTGCGCGGAGCGCACCAGGCCCCAGACGGCGGCCGCCGCCGGATCGCTCACCTCCTCGTCGGTCACGGCCACCGCGCCCCGGGTCACGAACACCAGGCGCGAGTCGGCGCACGCGTCGTCCCGCAGCCAGGACTGCAGCCGGTCCAGCACCCGCGCCGTCAGGGCGTGGGCGGCTTCGACCGGGCCGTCCCCGGTGGCACCCGCCACCGGGGCCAGGACGACCGCGGGCAGCGGGGCACGGCCGTCGGTCGGTTCGAGGCCGAGCCCGAACGGGTCCTCACCGAGCACCGCGACCGACTCGGGCGCGCCCGCCGAGCCACCGCGCAGCCGGGACCAGCCGAGCTCGAACAGCGCCTCGCGCAGCAGCGGCCCGGTGGCACCCGGCCGACCGTCGGGCAGGGCGCGCACCACCAGCGATCCGATCGTGGCGACCGGCCCGCCCTCGGGGTCGGCCACCGTGATCGACACCGCGTCGTCCGCGGCCCGGCCGAGCCGCACCCGCAGCGCCGAGGCGCCGCCGGCGTGCAGGGTGACGTCCTGCCAGGCGAACGGCACCGCGCCCGGGCCGTGCTCGCCGGGCTCCAGGAAGGCACAGGCGTGCAGTGCGGCGTCGAGCAGCGCGGGGTGCAGGCCGAAGGCCCCGGCCACGGCGGCGGCCCGCTCGGGCAGCGCCACCTCGGCGAACACCTCCTCGCCACGGCGCCAGACGGCGCGCAGGCCCCGGAAGAACGGCCCGTAGCCGAAGCCGCCCTCGGCGAGCCGCTCGTAGAGCCCGTCCAGGGCCACCGGCTCGGCGCCGGCCGGCGGCCAGGCCCCGGCGGCGAACCGCTCGGACGCGGCCCGCTGCGCGCCGGCCGCCAGGATGCCCGCGGCGTGCTGCGTCCACGGCAGGTCCTCGGCCCCGTCCGGGCGGGAGTGGATGCCGAGCGTGCGACGGCCCGACTCGTCGGGGCTGCCGACCCACACCTGCACCTGGACCGCGCCCTGCTCGGGCAGGGTCAGCGGAGCGGTCAGCGTCAGGTCCTCGACCAGCTCGCAGCCGACCTCGTCACCGGCGTGCACGGCCAGCTCCAGGAAGGCGGTGCCGGGCAGCAGCACGGCGCCGCGCACGGCGTGGTCGGCCAGCCAGGGGTGGGTGTGCACGGAGAGCCGCCCGGTCAGCAGCAGGCCCTCCGAGTTCGCCAGCGAGACGGCGGCGGCCAGCAGCGGGTGGTGCGCCGCGCCGAGTCCGGCGGCGCGGACGTCACCGGCGCGGCCGAGCACGCTCCTGGGCCAGAACCGGCGGTGCCGGAACGCGTAGGTCGGCAGGTCCACCGGCCGGGCGCCGGTTCCGGTGAAGTACGGTTGCCAGCGGACCGGGATCCCGCGGACGTGCAGGCCGGCCACCGCCTCGGTGAGCGTCTCCGTCTCCGGGCGGCCCGCCCGCAGCACGGGCAGTGCCACCGGGCCGCCGTCGCCGGTCTCGTCCGGGCAGGCCTGGGCCAGCGCGCTGAGCACACCGTCGGGGCCGAGCTCCAGGAAGGTCCGCGTACCGTGGCCGCGCAGCCAGGAGATCGCGTCGGCGAACCGGACGGTCCGGCGGGCGTGCTCCACCCAGTAGGCGGCGGAGGTCAGTTGCTCGACCGTGGCCGGCACGCCGGTCAGCGTCGAGATCACGGGCAGCGCGGGGGCCTGCGGCGACAGGCCGGCCACCACCTGCCGGAACTCCTCCAGCATCGGGTCCATCAGCGGCGAGTGGAACGCGTGCGAGACCCGCAGTCGCCGCACCTTGCGGCCCAGCGCCGCGAAGTGGTCCGCGACCGAGGCGGCCGCCTCGGCCGTGCCGGCGACGACCACGGCGGCCGGGCCGTTGACCGCGGCGATCGACACCTGCTCGGACCGGCCGTCGACCAGCGGCGCGACCTCCTCCTCGCTCGCCTCCAGCGACACCATCACTCCGCCGGCCGGCAGGGCCTGCATCAGCCGGCCGCGCGCGAGCACCAGGGTCGCGGCGTCGGCGAGCGAGAAGACCCCGGCCACGTGCGCGGCCGCGACCTCGCCGATCGAGTGGCCGAGCAGGAAGTCCGGCCGGACGCCCCAGGACTCGACCAGGCGGAACAGCGCCACCTCGATCGCGAACAGGGCGGGCTGCGCGTAACCGGTCCGTTCGAGCAGCTCGGCCCCGGGCGCGCCCTCGGCGGCGAACAGGACCTCGCGCAGCGGCCGCGCCGGCTCGGCGTCCAGGTGGCCCAGCACCTCGTCCAGCGCCTCGGCGAACACCGGGAAGCGGGCGTACAGCTCCTGGCCCATGCCGAGCCGCTGCGAGCCCTGGCCCGCGAACAGGAAGGCCACCCTGCCCCGGCCCTGGGTGCTGCCCCGCAGCAGCCCGGCCGGCGCGGGATCTCCGGCGGCCAGGCTCCGGAGGGCGGCCAGCGCCTCGGACCGGTCGGCCGTGACCACCGCCGCCCGGTGCTCCAGCCCGGACCGGGTGGTGGCCAGCGAGAAGGCGGTGTCGACGGCACTCGGCGCGGTGTCGATGCCGTTCGGTGCCGCGTCGGGGCCATCCGGGCGCTCGGGGTCATCCGCGCGCGCAGGGTCCTCGAAGTGCTCGGGGTCCTCGGAGCGCTCGGGGTCCAGGAAGGCCACCAGCCGCCCGGCCTGGGCGCGCAGCGCGTCGACACTGCGGCCGGACACCAGCCAGGGCAGCACCCGGGCCTCGACCGGGGGCTCCGACGCGGCGTCGCTCCCCGGCGCCTCACCGCTCTGCGACGCCTCGTCGCCCTCCGGCGCCTGTTCGAGGATCGCATGCGCGTTGGTGCCGCTGAGCCCGAAGGAGGAGACGCCGGCCCGGCGCGGCTCGACCCCCTGCGGCCACGCGGTCCGCTCGGTGAGCAGGCGCACCGCCCCCGCCGCCCAGTCGACGTGCGAGGACGGCGCATCGACGTGCAGCGTCTTCGGCAGGACGCCGTGCCGCATCGCCAGCACCATCTTGATGACCCCGGCGACGCCGGCCGCGGCCTGGGTGTGGCTGATGTTCGACTTGACCGAGCCGAGCAGCAGCGGGCGCCGCGGGTCGCGGCCCTGCCCGTAGGTGGCCAGCAGCGCCTGTGCCTCGACCGGGTCACCGAGCGCCGTCCCGGTGCCGTGCGCCTCGACCACGTCGACCTGGTCCGCCGAGAGCCGGGCGTTGACCAGCGCCTGCTCGATCACCCGCTGCTGCGAGGGACCGTTGGGCGCGGTCAGGCCGTTCGAGGCGCCGTCCTGGTTGACGGCGGTGCCGCGGACGACGGCGAGCACCCGGTGCCCGTTGCGGCGGGCCTCGGAGAGCCGCTCCAGCACCAGGACGCCGACCCCCTCGGCCCAGCCGGTGCCGTTCGCCGCGTCCGCGAAGGAGCGGCAGCGACCGTCGGCGGCCAGGCCGCCCTGGCGGGCGAACTCGACGAAGGTGGTGGGGCTGGACATCACCGTGACGCCGGCGGCCAGTGCCAGCGTGCTCTCCCCCGCGCGCAGCGACTGGGCGGCCAGGTGCAGCGCCACCAGCGAGGAGGAGCAGGCGGTGTCCACGGTGACGGCCGGGCCCACCGCCCCGAAGAAGTAGGAGAGCCGGCCGGAGATGATGCTGGTGGCGTTGCCGGTCAGGACGAAGCCCTGCACGTCGTCGTCCGGGCCCACCCGGTAGTCCTGGGGCATCGCGCCGACGAAGACGCCGGTCCGGGTGCCACGGACGGACGCGGGGTCGATGCCCGCCCGCTCGAAGGCCTCCCAGGAGGATTCGAGCAGGACGCGCTGCTGCGGGTCCATGGACAGCGCCTCGCGCGGCGAGATGCCGAAGAAGTCGGGGTCGAACTGCGCCGCGCCGTGCAGGAACCCGCCGCGGATCCCGGTCGGACCGTCCTCGGCGTCCAGCTCCCAGCCGCGGTCGGCCGGGAAGTCCGAGATGCCGTCCTCGCCGTTGACCAACATGGTCCAGAGGTCCTCCGGGCCGGCGACCCCGCCGGGGAAGCGGCAGCTCATCCCCACGATGGCGATCGGCTCGTTGGCCGCGGCCTCCAGCTCGCTCACCCGCAGCCGTGAGCGCTGGAGGTCCGCGCTCGCCCGCTTGAGGTAGTCCCGGAGCTTCTGTTCCTTGTCCATATCAACTCAACCCATCTGGAAGACCGGCGGACAGCAGGCGATCGGGCGGGGCAGCCGGCGTGGACCGCACGTGCAGCGCTCGCATTCCTGCACACCAGCGATCAGTCTCGGGTCGGCCCGGCCGGGAAACCCCTAGCGTCCCCGGCCGGGCCGTGGGGGCACCGCCGCGTCAGGAGGCGGTCACGGTCCCCGGTCCACCGCGCCGGGCGACGGCGTACAGCGGCCACCCGTACTGGTCCTGATGGCCGGCCACCCCGGTGTACCGCGGGTCGGCGCCGAGCAGCTCGGACACCGCCGACGCGTGCAGGTGGCCGTGTTCGACGACCAGCGTGCCGCCCGGCCGCAACACCCTCGCCGCCACCTCCACCACCTGCCGGATGACGTGCAGACCGTCCGGGCCGCCGAAGACCGCCCGGCGGGGCTGGTACACCCCGAACTCGGCGGGTACCTCGGCGCCGTCCGGCATGAAGGGGGGATTGGTCACCACCAGGTCCACCGTGCCGTCCAGTTCGGCCAGTAGCCCCGGTGCGAACACGTCGGCCCGGTGCAGCTCGATCGGCGTGTCACCGAGCGCGGCCCGCCGCGCACGGTTGCTCCGGGCGAATTCCAGCGCCACCGGATCGCAGTCCACCGCGTGCACCGCGGCGCGCGGCCGGTGGTGCGCCAGTGCGAGCGCGATCGCCCCGGAGCCGGTGCAGAGGTCCACCACGAGCGGTCGGTCGACACCCTCGATCGCGCCCATCCCCTCCGCCAGCATCGACTCGCTCTGCGCCCGTGGCACGAACACGCCCGGCCCGACCGCCACTTCGACGCCGGCGAGCTCGGCCACCCCGGTCAGGTGGCCGAGCGGGACCCCGGCGGCCCGCCGCGCCACCAGCTCCTGGTACCGCGCGGCCTCCCCTTCGCCCGGCGTGCCGTCCAGGTCCGACCGGGCCGGGCCCGCGCCGAAGAGATGGGCGGCCAGCGCCTCGGCGTCCGGCCGCGGGCCGATCACCGTACCGGTGTCCGCCAGGGTCCGCACCGCGTCCTCGATCAGTGTTCCGATGGTCGTTCCCACAGCGCCCTCCGTACGGTCCGGGCCGCCGGCGGCCGCCGGCGGCGTCGCGCGGTTCCCTCGCGCGACGAACAGTCACTATGCGGCGGGCGGAGCTAGGTGAGACCCGAGACTTTTCCGCCGTCGCGGCCGTCGTGACGTCCGGGGAGCCCCCGAAACTAGGGATTTGCCGGGCGCTCCGGCAGGACGATCGCTGCGCGAGCGTCCCGGCCCCGGGCCGACGCCCGGCCGTCGACCAGCCCGAGGATGCCTCCCATGCCCGAACCCGTTCGCCGCGGCGGCCCGCTGGCTCCCGCCTCCACCCTCGACGCGGGCACCGCGGCCGGCACGACCGGGAGCGCCGAGCCGGTCGGCCTTGCCGACCCCGCCCGACTCGCCGACCCCACCGACCCCACCAAGCTCGACGAACTCGCCGAACTCGCCGAACTCGACGGACAGCTCATCGCCCAGCTGCTGCGGCGCGCCCGGTGCGCCCGGGCCCACCAGCTGGGCCGACGCGCCGCAGGCCTCCCGGCCAGCACCCTCAGCCACGAGAACGCGATGCTGCGCCAGTACACGGCCCGCCTCGGCCAGCCGGGCGCCGACATCGCCCTGGCGATCCTCGCCCTGTCCCGCCCGCCGGCGACCCCGGCCCGCGAGTCCGACCGGCGGCAGTGACACGACCGGCCCGCCGGTCGACCGCCTGACCGCCTGACCGACGAGCCCGCGCACCCGGCCCGGCGGGCGACTACCGCCGCCCCGCCCTCACCAGCGGACCTCGGCGAGCGCCGAGCCGTACTCCCGTACCAGCCGCGCCTGTTCGAGATCCGACTCCACCATCATCCGGATCAGTCCGGTGAAGTCCACCTCCGGCTCCCAGCCGAGCGCCCTGCGCGCGTTGCCGGAGTCGGCGCAGAGCGTCTCCACCTCGGCGGGCCGCACCAGCCCCGGATCGATCACCACGTAGTCCTCCCAGTTCAGGCCCACGCACTCGAACGCGGCCCTGGCCACGTCACGCACCGTGTGCATCCGCCCGGTGCCCACCACGTAGTCCCCCGGACGCTCCTGCTGGAGCATCAGGTGCATGGCGCGGACGTAGTCGCCGGCGAAGCCCCAGTCGCGCTCGGCGTCGAGGTTGCCCAGGCTCAGCTTCGTCTGGAGGCCGAGCTTGATCTGCGCGACCGCCAGCGAGATCTTGCGGGTCACGAACTCCGCGCCGCGGCGCGGCGACTCGTGGTTGAAGAGGATCCCGGACACGCCGTACATCCCGTAGGACTCACGGTAGTTGCGGGTGATGTAGTGCCCGTAGGTCTTGACCACGCCGTAGGGGCTGCGCGGGTGGAAGGAGGTCGTCTCGGTCTGCGGCGACTGCGTCACCTTCCCGAACATCTCGGAGGAGGACGCCTGGTAGAAGCGGATCTGCCCGGCGGTCCCGGCCCGCGCCACCGGCTTGTTGAGCCCGCTCACCATCCGGATCGCCTCCAGCACCCGCAGGACGCCGGTGCCGTTGACCTCGGTGACCAGCTCCGGCTGCTGCCAGGACATCGGCACGAAGGAGATCGCCCCGAGGTTGTACACCTCGTCCGGCTGGACGGCGTCCACGGCGGACACCAGGCTGCCCTGGTCCATCAGGTCGCCGTCCACGAACCGCAGATCGGGGATCAGCCTGCTGACCCGGTCCTTGCGCGGGTTCGCCTGTCCCCTGGTCAGCCCCCAGACCTGGTAGCCGAGGGAGATCAGGTGCTCGGCCAGATACGATCCGTCCTGCCCGGTAACACCGGTGATCAGCGCACGCTTGGACACGTCATTCCCCTTTCACCACCATGGATGAGCCCGTCGAGCGGTCGCAGCCCTCAGCGCGGCAGGCCGTTTCTCGGCACAGTCAGCGAAGCAGAAAGAAGCTAAGGAATTTTCGAGACTTCCCCCGCCCCCGGACGCCCGCACGGCTGCCATGCTGGGCCCATGGCGGAACTGAACGGCGTCCCGGTGCACGCGGACGAGCTCCAGACACTGGCCCTCACCAACTTCGGGCACTTCACCACGATGCGGGTCGAGGCCGGCCGGGTCCGCGGGCTCGCACTGCACCTGGCGCGACTGGTCCGCGACTGCCGGGCGGTCTTCGACGCCGACCTCGACCCCGAGCGGGTACGGGCGTACGCGCGGCGGGCCGCGCCCGCCGACGCGGTCACCATGATCCGGGTGACGGTGTTCGACCCGGCGCTGGACATCGGGCACCTCGGGGCCGCCGCCGAACCCCGGGTGCTGGTGACCACCCGCCCCGCCGGCGGCCTCGCCCTCCCCCCGCTACGGGTCCGTTCCGTCCCGTACGTCCGCGACCTGCCCGCGGTCAAGAGCGTCGGCCTCTTCGGCGCGCTGCACCACCGCCGCGAGGCCCAGCGGGCCGGCTTCGACGACGCGCTCTTCGTCGACGGGCGGCAGGCCGTCTCCGAGGGCGGCACCTGGAACATCGGGTTCGTCCGCGGCTCCCGGGTGGTCTGGGCCGACGCCGACCACCTGCCCGGCACGACGATGGAGCTGCTGCGCCGGGCGCGGCCGCACCGTACGGAGCGGGTGCCGCTGGCCGGCCTCGACGGGTTCGACGCGGCCTTCGCCACCAACGCCGCGATCGGCGTCCGGCCGATCGCGGCCGTCGACAAGGTCGCCTTCCCGGACGATCACCCGCTGATCGCCGCCCTGCGGGACGACTACCTCGGCCTGCCGGGCGATCCGCTCTGACCGGGAGCCGACCCGGACCACCCGCCCCGACGCCTCACGCCCCCACCTCGCGGGCCCGGCGGCGGCCGACCCGGCGCCAGATGTCCCGTTGCAGACGGAGCGTGCCGGTGCCCACCGCGATCAGCACCACGATGTTGACCAGCAGTTGGAGGAGCGAGCCCCAGGCCGAACTCCAGCTGGCGAAGGCGGCGGACACCGCGATGTCCGCCGCCGCCGGAATCGTGGTGACCGAGATGAACACGCCCAGCAGGGCACTCGTCCTCGCCTCGGTGAGCGAGACGATGCCGACGACACCGGCCAGCCCCGCCACGGCGAAGGAGAAGAAGTCGGGAGTGTCGATCAGCTGGGAAACCGGCCGCACACCCCGGCGGAACGCCTCCGATTCGAGGCTGAAACCGCGGATCAGCAGGCCGAAGAGAAAGGTGACGGCGATGGCGAGGAGGAAGCCCACCCACAGCGCGGACAGCCCCCGCCGGATCCGCCGGCCGTCACGCTGGTCGATGCCCAGCGCGACACCGACGATCGCCCCGTACTCGGGGCCGACGACCATCGCGGCGACGATCAGGATCTGGGAGTTGGTGACGATCCCGACCGCGCCGATCAGGCCGGCGACGACCAGGTAGAGGTAGAAGCTCGGCGCGTACGTCCCCTCCGCACGGATGCGTGCCTCGACCTCCTCCCACACGGGTGCGTGGGTGAGCGCGCCGAGCCTGCGTTCCCCGGCCTCGGCGCCGCCGCCGACGAAGGCCATGTCCACCGGCTCGATGACGATGGAGCCCCGGCTGTCCAGGTGCACCGCGCGCAGCGCGCGCAGGACGTCGTTCGCCGCGCCGGTCAGCACGTCGCAGACGATCGCGTCGCCGTCCGGGTTGCGCGCCGCACCGGGTTGCACGATCAGGTTGAGGACGGAGGGGTCGCCGGCGAGCAGGGCGACGATCCGGTCGGTGAGATCCGGTGGGCTCACCATCCGGACGTGGATCATGTCCAAGCCTTGCACCTCCACGGGATCCGACGTCCCGATCGGCGCCGACCCTGGCAGGATCCCCTATCCGGACCGCTCCTTCGCGGCAACGCTCCGTACCGGCCGCACGGCTGCCGCGGGCCGTCGCTCCGCCGCCCCCGCCGTCGCGACGGGCACATCCGCCCGCCCTGGCCGATAGTGAGGTGAAGGACCATTCCGACCTGGGGACTCCCATGGATCGCTACCCGCCCATCGCCGAGCACGGCCTGATCGGCGACCTGCAGACCGCCGCACTGGTGACCTCGCGGGGCGTCGTGGACTGGTTCGCCGCACCGCGCTTCGACTCCCCGAGCATCTTCGCCGCCCTGCTCGACCACGACCGCGGCGGCTACTTCCTGCTCGCGCCTAACGACCCCGACGTGGCCTGCAAACAGCTGTACTACCCGGACACGGCGCTCCTGGTCACCCGGTTCATGTCCCCCGACGGGGTGGGCGAGGTGATCGACTGGATGCCGCCGCACACCCGCGGCGCCCCGACCGACCGGCACACCATCGTGCGGACCGTACGCACCGTGCGCGGCACCGTCCGCTACGACATGGAGTGCCGCCCGCGGTTCGACTACGCCCGGGCCGGCCACGACCTCGACCTGCAGCCCGATCTCGCCGTCTTCCGGGCCCCTGGCGTCTGCGCCTACGTCCGGAGCACCTTCCCGGTGGAGCGGGACGGCAACGACCTGCGGGGCTCGGTCACGCTGAAGGTCGGGGAGGCGGCGGCCGTCGTCCTCACCGTCTGCGAGCCCGACGGCCCGCCGCCACCGCCTCCCACCATCGACGGGATCACCCAACTCCTTTGGGAATCCGCCGAGTTCTGGCAAGGCTGGGTGCACGGATCCAACTACCGCGGCCGCTGGCCCGACATGGTCAACCGCTCCGCCATCACCCTCAAGCTGCTGACGTACGCCCCCACCGGCGCGCCGGTGGCCGCGGCCACCATGGGCCTGCCCGAACAGGTCGGCGGCGAGCGCAACTGGGACTACCGCTACACCTGGGTGCGCGACGGCTCGCTCTCGGTACGCGCCCTGCTCGACCTCGGCTTCGTCGAGGAGGCCACGGCCTTCATGCACTGGCTCGGCGACCGCGTGCGCGAGGGGCCCGAGCGGGCCGCGAAGAGCCGCGAACCGCTCCAGATCATGTACCGGGTCGACGGCGAGCCGATCCTGACCGAGGAGATCCTCGGCCACCTGGAGGGGTACCGCGGCTCCGCGCCGGTGCGGTTGGGCAACGCGGCCGCCGACCAGCTCCAGCTCGACATCTACGGCGAGGCGATGTACGCGCTGTCGGAGGGCCGCGAGATGGCGATCCAGGCCGGCTACCGGGGCTGGAAGCTGCTGACGCGGATGCTGGACTGGCTGGCCGACTCGTGGGACCGGCCCGACGAGGGCATCTGGGAGACCCGCGGCGGCCGCCAGGACTTCACCTACAGCCGGGTGATGTGCTGGGCGGCCTTCGACCGGGGCCTGCGCCTGGCCTCCGACTTCCGCCGCCCGGCCGACACCGAACGCTGGACGAGGACCCGCGACACCATCCTGGAACAGGTCATGCAGCACGGCTGGCACGAGGAGGCGCAGGCCTACGTGCAGCACTACGGCGGGGACGCCGTCCTGGACGCCTCGCTGCTGCTGATGCCCCGGGTCGGGTTCGTGGCCCCCCGGGACCCGTCCTGGCTCACCACCCTGGACGCGATGGACCGCACCCTGGTGTCCGACAGCCTGGTCTACCGCTACGACCCGGCCGCTTCCCCCGACGGCCTGCGCGGCTCGGAGGGCACCTTCAGCCTCTGCACCTTCCTCTACGTGGACGCGCTGGCCCGGGCCGGCCGGCTGCGGCCCGCCCGGTACACCTTCGAGAAGATGCACACCTACGCCAACCACGTCGGCCTGTTCGCCGAGGAGGTGGGGCCCAGCGGCGAGCAACTCGGCAACTTCCCGCAGGCGTTCACGCACCTGTCACTCATCATGGCGGCCGGCACCCTGGACCAGGCCCTGGACCGGCAGCGCGGCTGAGGCGGCCCGAGGAGCGATGGCGATGGGTGCGACGGCGCACAGTCCACGGGTACGGCAGAGCCGGGGCGAGTTCCTGGCCCTCTACCGGCGCCTGCGGCAGCGGGCCCCGGGCGGCGCCCGCGGCGCCCCGGAGACGATCACCCCGGACCGGGTCCGCGCGGCGGCGGGCGAGGTCCGCACCGGCCGGACGGTGACGATGGCCGCGCCGGTGGAGACCGCGGCCGGCGCCGACAACCCGCAGCCCGCGGGCCACCGGCTCACCGGCCCGCCCGGCGCCGCCGTCGACCGGCCCGGACTCAGTTTCGCCACCGACCACTTCGGCATGAACGTGCACGGCGACGCCGACAGCCACCTCGACGCGCTCTGCCACGTCGTCTACGACGGCACCCTGTACGGCGGCGTCCCCGCCACGACCCTCACCCCCGAGGGCGCGACCGCGCTGTCGGTGGACCTGGTCCGCGACGGGATCGTCGGCCGGGGGGTGCTGCTCGACATCCCGCGGCTGCGCGGGGTGCCGTGGCTGGAACCCGGCGACCACGTCGACGCCGACGAGCTGGCCGCCGCCGAGCGGCACCAGGGCGTCCGGTTCGGCGCGGGCGACCTGCTCTTCGTCCGGGTCGGCCACCGCCGCCGGCGGACCGAGTCCGGTCCCTGGGACGCCGCCCGGGCCCGGGCCGGACTGCATCCGACCGCGATGGAGCTGCTGGCCGATCGCCGGGTGGCCGCCCTGGGCAGCGACGGCAACAACGACGTCGCCCCCGGCGTGACCGACGGGGTGGACTTCCCGGTGCACGTCCTGGGCGTGCACGCCCTCGGGCTGTACCTCCTGGACTACCTCCAGTTCGAGGACCTGGTGCCGCTCTGCGAGCAGTTGGGCCGGTGGTCGTTCCTCTGCGTGGTCGCGCCGCTGCGGCTTCCGCAGGCCACCGGCTCGCCCGTCAACCCGATCGCGATCCTCTGACCGACCCCGCGGCGGGCGCGCCCGCCGCGCCGACTCACGAGCCGAGGTGGCCTCCATGGCCGAGAACCAGCACTACGACGTCATCGTCATCGGCACCGGGGCGGGCGGCGGCACGCTCGCCCACCGGCTCGCCCCGACCGGCAAGCGCGTCCTGATCCTGGAACGCGGCGACTACCTCCCGCGGGAGCGGGACAACTGGGAGTCCACCGCGGTCTTCGTCAAGGGCAAGTACCGGGCCCCGGAGTTCTGGTACGACAAGAACGGCGAGCAGTTCCCGCCCGAGGTCAACTACTACGTCGGCGGGAACACCAAGTTCTACGGCGCCGCACTGTTCCGCCTGCGCCCCGAGGACTTCGGCGAGTTGCGCCACCACGGCGGCGTCTCCCCCGCCTGGCCGATCCGCTACGAGGACCTGGAGCCCTACTACACCCAGGCCGAGCACCTCTACCTGGTGCACGGCCGGCACGGCGAGGACCCGGGCGAGGGCCCGGTCAGCGCGCAGTACGCCCACCCGCCGGTGCAGCACGCGCCCCGGATCCAGCAACTGAGCGACGACCTGGAGAAGCACGGGCTGCACCCCTTCCACCTGCCGATCGGGGTGAACCTCACCCAGGACGAGCAGGGTCGGGCGACCCACGACAGCGTGTGCATCCGCTGCGACCGGGTCGACGGCTTCCCCTGTCTGGTCCGCGGCAAGGCGGACTCCCAGGTGATCTGCGTCGAACCGGCGCTGGAGCACGAGAACGTCAGCCTGGTCACCGGCGCCAACGTCCGCCGGCTGGAGACGGACGACAGCGGCCGCACGGTGACCGGGGTGGTCGCGGAGCTGGCGGACGGCTCGACCGCGCGGTTCCGCGGCGACATCGTGGTGGTCTCCTGCGGAGCGGTGAACTCCGCCGCGCTGTTGCTGCGTTCGGCGAACGACCGGCACCCGCGCGGCCTGGCGAACAGCTCCGACACGGTCGGCCGGCACTACATGCGGCACAACAACCTGGCGCTGATGGCCGTTTCCAGGGAGCCGAACGACACCCGGTTCCAGAAGACCCTGGCCTTCAACGACTGGTACCTCGGCGCCGACGACTGGGACTTCCCGCTCGGCGGCGTCCAGATGCTCGGCAAGTCGGACGCCGAACAGATCCAGGGCGAGGCACCCCGCTGGGCCGGCCTGGCCTCGCCCGACCTGCCCTTCGAGGTGCTCGCCCACCACGCGGTCGACTTCTGGCTGTGCGGCGAGGACCTCCCGCAGCCGGAGAACCGCGTGACGCTGGACGACCACGGCGACATCCACCTCGCGCTGGACGAGAAGAACAACATCGAAGGGCTGAAGCGGCTGCGGCACAAGTTCCAGGGCATGCTGGGCGGGCTCGGCATGCATCCGCACCACCTCCTCCCGCACAGCCTGTACCTGCACAAGGGCATGCCGATCGGTGCCACCGCGCACCAGGCCGGTACGGTCCGCTTCGGCACCGACCCGGCCGCCTCGGCCCTGGACGTCACCTGCAAGGCCCACGACCTCGACAACCTGTACGTCGTGGACACCGCCTTCTTCCCGAGCATCGGCGCGGTGAACCCGTCCCTCACCGCGATCGCCAACGCGCTGCGCGTCGGCGACCACATCGCCGAGCGAATCCGCTGAGCGGCCCGCGCGGCCGGCTACGGCGCGGGCGCGGGCCCAACCGAGGGTGTCAGCAGGACGGCGATGTCGCCGCCGCCCGGCGTCGGGGCGGCGGTCGCGGTGACGGCGGCGAGCCGCCCGTCCGGCCGCACCAGGAACAGCACGTCGTGCCCGGCCGGGATCGCGCCGTCGACCCGGTGGGTGATGATCCGGGCACCGCCCGCGTACCGGCGGGCCAGCTCGGGCCGGTTGAGCCCGGGCCCGAACAGCGCCTCGCCGTCCGTGTACGGGGCGACCACGCCGTGGCTGCGGGTGGGCGGCTCCAGGCGGTGGACGGGGCCCTCGACCGTCTCCTTGAGGGTCATCGCCGCGAGCGCGTTGAAGTCGTCCTCGTCGGTCAGCAGCAGGACGTCGGTGATGCCCTCCAGCTCCGCCCCGGCGCCGGTGGCGGCGGCGAGCAACGCGCCGGGGGCCAGCGCGAGACCGGCCTCCGTGATGCTCCGGCGCTCCCGGTCGAGGCCGGCCCACATGAGCACGTCCAGGCCCGCCGAGCGCAGGGCGCGGCCCAGTTCCACCACCCAGGGGTCGCCGCCGACCAGCAGCGGCCGCGAGCGCGCCGAACGGCGGACCCCGAGGAACCGGGCGACCGGGAGTGCGGTCAGGCCGTAGACCATGACGGTGGCGACGATCACGACGAAGGTGGCCGGGAGGATGTCCTGGGCGCCGTCGACCCCGGCGTTGACCAGGGCCGCCGAGAAAGTGGAGGCGGTGGCCGCGGCGACGATCCCGCGCGGTGCCATCCAGCCGATGAACCAGCGCTCCGGGTAAGGGATTTCGGTGCGGGCGGTGGAGAGCAGCGCCACCAGGGGCCGGACCAGCAGGACGAGCACGGCGACCAGGCCGAGGGTGGGCAGCACCAGGTGCCGCAGGGAGTGCGGGGTCACGGTGGCCGAGATGGTGACGAACAGCAGGCCGATGGTCAGCGAGACCAGCGTCTCGAAGAAGGGCCGGCGGGCCGAGAGGTTCAGTCCCGGCAGGTTGGCCAGGGCCATGCCCATCACGACGGCGGCGATCAGGCCGGTGTCGTCGCGGAAGGCGTCGCAGGCCGCCGCCACCGAGACCACGGTGGCGAGTTGCACCGTCGTGCCGAGCACCTCGCCGAGGTCGAGGTGGCGCAGCAGCCACCGGAGCAGCGCCGCTCCGACGGCGCCGCCGGCCAGGCCGACCGCCGTGCTGCCGAGGAACCTGCCCAGTTGGGTGGCCAGGCCCTGTTGCTCGCCGGCCAGCACGGCGTGGAAGACCAGGGCCCCGAGGATGCCGCCGAGCGGGTCGATCAGCGTGCCCTCCCAGACCAGGACGCGCTGGAGGCGCTCGCTCGGGCGGACGAAGCCGAGCAGCGGCCCGACCACGGTCGGGCCGCTGACCACGAGGATGGCGCCCAGCATCACGGCCGCGCTCAGCGGGATGCCGATGACGGGGACGGCGAGCAGCGCCGCCGACGCCCAGGTGATCAGCGCCCCGAGCCAGATCAGCCGGACGACGACCCGGCGGGTGTGCCCCTTGAGCCGGCGCAGGTCGAGCCCGAGCCCGGCGTCGTAGAGGATCACCGCCACGGCGAGCGAGACCAGCGGGGAGAACGCCGCGCCGAGCAGCTTCTCGGGGTTGACGTCGTCGGTCAGCGCGCCCGCGGTGAACCCGGCCGGCAGCAGCAGGAGGATCGCCGGTACCCGCAGCAGGCTCGCCAGCAGCTGGGAGCCGACGGCCAGGGCCATGATCAGTCCGAGGCCCACCGTGATCTGCGTCGCCGTCATCGCGCCTGCTCCCCGGGTGCCGTCCGCCCGGTCGGGCCGACCGGGCGGAAGGCACCCGGCGGACGGGTCATCCGGCGACGTCCTCGTCGGTGAGGGGTTCCAGCACGCCGTGCGTGTCGAGGCGGTACAGCACGACCAGCGCCGGGCCGATCAGCACGAGCGACACGCCCGCGACGATCAGCATCCACTGGAGCGGCGCGCTCGCCCCGGCGGCCTGCTGGACGGTCAGCGAGGTGGGCACCAGGTAGGGCCGCTGGGCGAGGCCCCAGGCGCCGACCAGCAGGACCACGGCGGCCACCGAGGTGTACCGGGCCCACCCGGCGGCCGGGCCGGCGACCAGCCAGGCCGAGGCCGCCAGCGCCACCACGGCGACGATGACGAGGGCGAGCCCGGCGCCGTGGGTGAGCCCGTGGTGGACGTAGGAGGCGTGCGGGTCGGTCACGGTCAGGCCGATCACGCCGAGGACGACCAGGCCGGCGGCGGCGATCCGGGCCCGGAGCCGGAAGTAGCCGACCAGGTCGTGGGCGCCGAAGCGGCGGGCGTCCACGGTGAGGAACACCGCGCCGAGGAAGGCGGTGACCGCGACGGCGAGCAGTCCGGCCATGATCGACGTGGTGTTGGCCCACGCGTCGGCCGAGGCGGTGGTGCCCGGCGCGACCCGGCCGGAGGCCACCCCGCCGACGGCGGCGCCCAGGAAGAACGGCGTGAGCAGCGAGGAGACGGCGAAGACGGCGCCGTAGACCCGGCGCTCGGCGAGGCGCCGGGTGGGCTTGCGCAGCGCGAACCCGGCGCCGCGCAGGACCATGCCGACGGCCGCCAGCGCGAGCGGGAGCCACAGGGCGGTGAACACGGTCTGGAAGAACACCGGGAAGCCGGTCCACATCACCACGAACACGAAGATCAGCCAGACGTTGTTGACCTCCCAGACCGGCGCCATGGCGTGGTCGATCAGCCGGCGCGGGCGGGCGCCGCGCTCGGCGCCGCCGGCCAGCAGGTCCCAGAACCCGGCGCCGTAGTCCACGCCCCCGCCGCCCGCGTAGGCGGCGATCGCGATCAGCAGGATCCAGGCGACGACGGTCGCGGTCACAGCTCGCTCCCGGGTGCTCGACGGGTGCCCGGCGCAGCGGCGGCCGACCGCGGGCCGTACGGCGTGCCGGCCTCCGGGTCCTCCTCCGCCGCCGGCCCCGTGCCGGAGTCGGCGAGGCGCCAGCGGGTGCGCATCTTCAGCAGCACGGCGAGGAACGCCCCGAAGACGAGCACGTAGACCGTGACGACGATGCCGAACATGGTCCACAGCGAGGCGGCGCCGGTGGGGGTGACCGCCTCGGAGACCCGCATGTTCTCGTAGACGATCCAGGGCTGCCGGCCCACCTCGGTGGTGATCCAGCCGCACTCCACCGTCACCACGCTGGCGACGCCGGCGAGGGCCGCGCAGCGGAAGAACCAGCGCGACCTCGGCAGGTCACGGCGGCGCCACCAGCACCAGGCGTACCAGAGGGCGAGCAGGATCAGGACGCTGCCGACGGTCGCCATGATGTCGAAGGCCCAGTGCGCGATGGTCGCCTGGAGCGCGGTGGGGCGGTCGTCGGCCGGTACCGAGCTGAGCCCGGTGACCTGGGTGTCGGGGCTCAACCCTGCCAGGATGGAGTCGAGTTGGGGGATCTTGAGACCACCCTTGACGCTGCCGTCCTCCTGGAGGCGGCCGAAGAGGTACTCGGGTACGTGGGTGTCGGTGTCCCAGACCAGCTCGGCGGCGGCGAACTTGATCGGCTGCTTGTGGAAGATCTGCCGCGCGATGTTGTCACCGAGCACGAACTGGACGGGGGTGAGGATCGCCGCGACGGTGAACGGCACCGTGAAGCCGAGGCGGTGGTAGCGGTCGCGGCGGCCGCGCAGCCAGCCGACCGCGTAGACGCCGGCCACCACGTAGCCCGCCGTCAGGAACATCGCGACGGCGAAGTGCCAGTACTGCGGGCCGAACATCGGGGTGAAGATCGCCTGCTGGACGCTGACGTTCACGGGCCTGCCGCTCGCGTCGAGGGTGAACCCCTGCGGGGTGTTCATCCACGAGTTCGCGGCGATGATGCCGAACGCGCCCATCAGCGCCGCCAGCGGCAGCGGCACGCCGAGCCAGAAGTGCGTCCACGGCTTCAGCCGGCGCCAGCCGTACAGGTAGATCGCGATCAGGATCGCCTCCAGGAAGAACGCCCAGGCCTCCACGCCGAACCCGAGTCCGAAGACGTCCCCCCAGCGGCCCATCATGCCGGGCCAGAGCAGCCCGAACTCGAAGGAGAGCACCGTGCCGGTGACGATCCCGACCGCGAACTGGACGGCCATCACCGCGGACCACCGGCGGGCCAGCAGGAGCGCGACCGGGTCGGCGCGGCGCAGGCCCCGGTAGTGCATCAGCAGGGTGATCAGGGGCAGCGCCACGCCCAGCGGCACCAGGGTGATGTGGGAGGCCAGGGTGAACGCCATCAGCTCCCGGGCCGGGAGCAGCTGCGCGGGGGCGTTCGCCAGGAGGTGTGCGGCGGCGGTCATGCGGGCCTCCGTGATGGGTGCGGGGCCCGTGCCGCGCGCGGGGCCGCGCGGCGGCCGTGGCGGGCCACCGGCCGGCGGTCGGCCCCGCGGTTCTCCGCGGTGCGATCGTCCACGGCGCGGTCAGCCTCCGGTGGCGAAGCCGGGGAAGAGGGTCATCCCGCCGTCGACGTACAGGGTGGCGCCGACCACGTAGTCCATCAGGTCGGAGGCCAGGACGGCCACCGCCCTGGCGATGTCCTCCGGATCGCCGACCCGGCGGTACGGGATCAGCTTGAGGAGGTCCGCCTCGGCCTCGGGGGTGTCCCAGGCGGACTTGTTGATGGGCGTGCGGATCGCGCCGGGGGCGACGGCGTTCACCCGGATCCCCTGAGGGGCGAGCTCCTGCGCCAGGGTCTGCATCAGCATCAGGACGCCGCCCTTGGAGGAGGCGTAGTTCACGTGGCCCGCCCAGGGGATGATCTGGTGGACCGAGCTCATGCAGACGATCTTCCCGGCCGAGCGGGACACCTCGGGCACCACGCCGCGGCGGACGAACTCCTTCGCCGCCTCCCGGGCGCACAGGAACTGGCCGGTGAGGTTGACGTCCAGCACCTTCTGCCACTGGGCGAGGGTCATCTCGGTGACAGCGGCGTCCCGTTGCAGCCCGGCGTTGGCCACCATGACGTCGATCGTGCCGAACTCCTCGACCATCCGCGCGACCATGGCGACGACCTGGTCCTCCTGGGAGACGTCCGCCTCGTGGGCGTAGGCCCGCACCCCGAACGACCTGATCTCCTCGACCACCTCCTCGGCGGCCTCGGCGCCGGAGACGTAGTTCACCACCACGTCGGCGCCGGCCCGGCCCAGGCCGATCGCGGTGGCCTTCCCGATCCCGGAGTTCGCACCGGTCACCAGGGCCTTCTGCCCCCGGAGGATCGGCGGCACCGACCGCCGGTCCTCGTCCACAGGCGCTGCCATGACTGTCTCCCGTCGCTCGCCGCACGTCGGCACCGGGGAACCACACTCGTGGGCGCGGGCCGGTGGCCGGGCGGACAACTCGCCCCCGTCGGCCATTCGGGGCGGCGGTATCCCCCGGAGGGCGCAACCGGGCACCGCTCAGGCGGCCCGCGGGGGCACCACGTTGGTCAGCGGCTCGCCGGCCAGGAAGCACCCCAGCTGGCTGCGGATCAGGCGCAGCGCCCGGGGCAGGAAGGCGGTGCTGTTGCCGCCCGCGTGAGGGCTGATCAGGGTGTTGGGGGCATGCCAGAGGGGGTGGTCGGCGGGCAACGGCTCCGGCTCGGTGACGTCGAGTGCCGCGGCCAGCCGGCCGGCCCGCAGTTCGGCGAGCAGGGCGCCGGTGTCCACCACCGCGCCGCGGGCGACGTTCACCAGCAGGGCGCCGTCCTTCATCCGGGCCAGGAAGCCGGCGTCGACCAGCCCCCTCGTCCCGTCGGTGAGCGGCACGGTCAGCACCACCACGTCGGCGCGCGGCAGCAGGTGCGGCAGGTCGGCGAACCCGTGCACCGGCCCGCGGGGAGCCGTCCTGGCCCGGCGGGCGATCCGCAGCACCTCGCACTCGAACGGCACCAGTCGCTCCTCGACGGCCGCCCCGATCGAGCCGTGGCCCACCAGCAGCACCGTGCGGTCGGCGAGCGACGCGGACGCGCCGCCCTCCCAGCGGCCGGCGTCCTGCGCCCGGACGAAGCCCGGCACCCCCCGCAACGAGGCGAGCACCAGGGTGACGGCGAGTTCGGCCGTACTCGCGTCGTGGACGCCCCGCGCGTTGCACAGCACCACGCCGGGCGGCACGGCGGGGACCAGGTCGTCGACGCCCGCCGAGAGGCTCTGCACGACGCGCAGCCTCGGCATCCGGGCCAACAACGGGACGGCGGCCGAGGTGCGGGCGTAGGGGACGACGAAGAACTCCACCGCGTCGAGCACCCGCTGGGCCGGGTCGGCGGAGCGCCCGTCCCACACGGTGACGGCGGCCTGCGGCAGGCCGCCGACCTGCTCGGGCGGGTAGGGCAGCAGGATCCTGGCCCGGGGGCCGCCGGGCGCGGCGCTGGAGGTGCTCATACCGCGATCCCAACAGCGATCACCGGCGACGGCAATCCGCGGGGCTCGCGCGGCCGGGTGGCGCCCGGCGCGGTCCGGAAGCCGCCCGCATGATCTCCTGGAACGGCCGTCCAGCACCCGCGTGACCCGGGAGACCCTGTGGAGAGATCCGAACCGGCACCCACCGTCGTCGTGGTCATGGGCGTGTCCGCCTCGGGCAAGAGCACGCTGGGCCGGCTCCTCGCGCGGGAGCGCGACGTGCCCTTCGCGGAGGGGGACGACTTCCACCCGGCGGCGAACATCGCCAGGATGGCGGCCGGACACGCCCTGACCGACGAGGAGCGGGGGCCGTGGCTGAGCAGCCTGGCCCGCTGGATCCGGCGCACCGCCGGCACCGGGGCGGGCGCCGTCGTGTCCTGCTCGGCCCTCAAACGGGAGTACCGCGACGTCCTGCGCGCCGCCGGGCCGGGCGTCTGGTTCCTGTACCTGGCCCTGGACGAGGAGGTCGCGTACGCCCGGATCGCCCGGCGCTCCGGGCACTTCATGCCGCCCGGGCTCCTGCAGTCGCAGTACGACACCCTGGAGCCGCTCCAGGCCGACGAGCCCGGGCTGACCGTGGACGCGAACACCGACCCCGGGGCGGTCCTGCGCCGGGCGCGGGAGGCCCTGGCCCGCTTCGAGGCCCCGCGGCCGCCGGAGCCGGGGCCCTGACGCCCGGCGCCGGGGGCCGACCGCCGCCCGGGGACCGGCCTCCCCAGGACGGCCACGGTCGCGCTCGCCGCATGAAGCCCCCGAATCGGGGCAGACGCGACACAAGTCCGCTCCGGACGGCTGCGGACGGTTCGAACGTCATGAATTCGAACGTCACGGTTTTGAAGATCATGAAGGAGATCAACCATGAGCGCCGAGGACAAGGCCAAGAACATCGCGGAGAAGGCGAAGGGGAAGGCCAAGGAGGCGGCCGGCAAGGCGGTCGGCAACGAGCGCCTGACCGCCGAGGGCAAGGCCGACCAGGTGAGCGGCGACGCCAAGCAGGCGGGAGAGAAGATCAAGGACGTCTTCAAGCACTGAACCGTCCCGAGGAACGGCGGTGCCCGTCACACGGGCGGGCGCCCCTCCTCCGGACGGCGGTGACCGGCGAGGACACCGCCCTCAGGGCCCGGGGCGGCTACTGCGGCCGAGGGCCGGGGCGGTGCTCGTCGTGGCCGCAGAGCCAGGCGAGCGCCTGGTAGGCGCCGAGGGCGTAGGCGGCGTCGGCATCGTCCCGCAGCGCCGCGCTGACCCGGACGGCCGCCGCCTGGCACTCGGCGAGAAGCTGTGCGCGGCACGGTCCGCCGGCCGCCCCGAGCGGGGCGGCAGCGGTCACCGGGGCTCCGGGCTGGGCGCCGGCGGCCCACCGGTAGGCACCGAGCACGCCGTGCTCGAAACCGGTCCACGGTTGCGGCGACCGGTTGGCCACCTCGATCGCTTCGAACACCTCGTCCAGCCCCCGGACCCCCACGGCCGGAATCGTCGTCTCGTCACTGGTCATGCCCGAAACCTACGTCCACCGGCCCCTGGCCGCCTGCCGAGCGACCCACCCCGTCACGGTGCGTTCGACCCGCCGTCGGGGCTCCGCCCGCCGTGCTGCGGCGGCCGTCAGCCCGTGGCGCCACCCCGCTCGCGCCACCACCGCACCGTCGCCGCGATCTGCTCGTCGACGGGGGTGGCCCGTACCGCGAACTCGGCCTCGTAGGCGCTCGAATCGATCACGAACGGACGGTCGAACTGATAGCGGGTCTCCTTCAGCTCGCGGACCAGCGGGGAGAAGAGCGACACGAGCCCCACCACGGCCGGCGGGAGCGGGCGCACCGCGACCGGCCCCGTTCCCGCCCGGGCGGCGAGGCGGTCGACCATCTCCCGGCTGGACAGCGCGGGCGCCGTCGGTACGTGCCAGGCCCGGCCCCAGGCCCGTTCCTCGCCCGCGACCTCGACCAGCGCCCTGGCCACGTCCGGGAGGTAGCTCCAGCTGTGCGGGACGTCGGGATCCCGCAGCGTGGAGACCGGCTTGCCGCGCAGCACTCGCGGCACGACCCGCCCGGCCAGGTGACCGCCGGCGGTCACACCGGGCCCGAAGAAGTCCGAGGCGCGCACCTCGACCGCCTTGATGCGCCCCTGCTCGTGCAGTCGCCGCGCCTGCTCCCACAGGGCGGCGCGCACCCGGCCCTTGGGGCCGGTGGCCGCGAGCGGCAGCTGCTCGGTCATCGGGCCCTCCACCGGGCCGTAGCCGTAGAGATTGCCGAGCATGACCAGGACGGCTCCGCTCGCCTCGGCCGCCGCGCAGGCCGACGAGGCCAGCGGCGGCCAGTCGCTCACCCAGCGGTGGTAGGGCGGCGCGGCGCAGCTGTGGATCGCGGCCGCACCCTGCGACAGCTCGATCAGCCGCCCGCTGTCGGACGCGTCCGCCGCGACGTGCTCGATGCCCGGCTCCGGGCTCCGGCCCGACCTGGTGACGACCCGCACCGAATGCCCCTGGCCGGCCAGCAGCCTGGCAGTGGCCGCTCCGGCGGGCCCGAATCCCATAACGACATGAAGGCTCACGCACGCACACTAGCGCGATTGCGTGGTGGCCCTCCGTCAGGTGTCCGCGCTCCCATGGTCGGCGAACCCCCGACCCGGCCGGCGGGAGTCGGCGACCGACGGGCCGTGGTCGGGCGGCGGCCCGCAGGGGCTTCGGACGCGGCGCGGCCCGACCCGCTCAGGCGCCACCGGGCGGTGCACCGATGGCCAGGACCACCGCCGTGGTCGGGCCGGCCGGTGTGTCGTAGGTGACCGAATCACCGGTGCGATGACCGAGCAGAGCATGGCCGAGCGGACTGTCGAACGTCGCCAGGGTGTGCTCCAACTCGTTGGCGAGTTCGCCGATCTGGATCGTCTCCTCGGTACCGTCGGCGAACCGCAGGGTCACGTCGCTGCCCACCCCGATGACGTCGGGGGGCGAGGCGGTGGCGGTGGCCGCTTCGCTCAGTCGCGAGGTGACCGCGGCGATCCGGACCTCCAGACGTGCGGCCTCGGTGACGCGTTGCAGCTCGTCGGCCTGGTCGGCCAGGTCGCCGGCGGTATCGGTACCGGTGCCTTTCAAGGTCGCCGTGACCGCGTCGCGTTCGATGCGCAGCTGGGCGAGCTCTTCTTCGAGGGCCTGGCGGGCCTCGGGGCTGATGGGCTCGGGGCTGGTGGGCTCGGGGCTGCCGGTCATTCCTGCTCCCGTGGTGGTGGCGGGACAGAACAAAGCGCCGATTACAGGGCATTTCCGAGCATAGCAACTCCCGTTCGGGGCGGTCGCCCGGCGGGGTCGCGGACCCGGCCCGGGCCCGCCGCGCGGGGCCGGTCAGTCACCGGCCGCGGTCGGGCGGTGGTGGACGTACTCGACCACCGTGCCGTCGGGGTGGCGGACGTTGAAACCGGCACCGGTGGGCACCTCCTGGAGCGGGAAGACGATCTCCGCGCCCTCGGCGAGCAGTCGCTCGTAGTAGGGGCGGACGTCGTCCACCAGCAGCGTGCCGGTGGTGGACCGGAACGGCGCCAACTCCTGCTCGCCGCCGGCGATGAGCAGGAAGGCGCCGACGGTCGCCAGCCGCAGGGTGCCGAAGGTGAACCTGGCGTCGGCCGTCACCGCCTGCAGGCGCTCGTAGAAGGCGACGGCGGTGTCCAGGCCGTCCGGTGCGAGGAAGACCCGGATCAGGACGCGGGGCTCGGCGAGGTGGGAGGAGTCGTTGTTCCGGCGCCACACCCGGGGCGCCTGCTGCTCTGCTGTCATGCCGTCAGCCTCGCGCGCCCCGGCGGGCGGTGGCAGGCCACCGTTCATGGGGGTGAGTCGCACTCATAGGATCAGCGCATGGACGAGTCGCTACGCCGAGAGCTCGGTGCCCATCTGCGCGCCGCGCGGGCGCTGATCGCCCCGCAGGACGTCGGCCTCGGCGCCGGTGGCCGACGCCGCTCCCCCGGGCTGCGCCGCGAGGAGGTCGCCACCCTGGCCGGTGTCAGCGTCGCCTGGTACACCTGGCTGGAGCAGGGCCGGGTGAGCACCTCGCGGCAGGTCATCGACGCCGTCTGCCGGGTGCTGCGGATGGACCCCGTCGCCCACCGGCACGCCCTGGCACTGGCCGGGTTCCTGCCACCGCCCCCGCTCGCCGGGCAGTGGGCACCGGCCGTACCCGGCCCGGGCACGCTGGCGCTCGTCGACAGCTGGCACGGCACCCCGGCACTGGTGCTGGACGAGCGCTTCGACGTCCTCGCCGCCAACGCGGCCCACCGGAGCCTGTGGGGCTCCCTGGACGACACCCCGGCCGAGGAGCGCAACCTGCTGCTGCACCTGGCCGCCGGGGCGGCCGGACACCACCGGATCACGGCCGGTCCCGCCGACGGGAGCGGCCCGGGCGGCCAGGCGCTGCTGCGCGGCCTGTACGAGCAGTTCCGCGCCGCCACCGCCCACGTCCCCGACGACGCAAGGTCCGCGGAGATCGTGCGCCGGCTGCACACCCTGCGGCCGGACGCCGCGCACTGGTGGCACTGCCGCGCGGTCGCGGACTTCCGGCCGACGACGGTCGAGGTGGTGGACGCGCGGGGCGGGGAGGCCGTGCTGCGGCTGACGTTCTCGCTGCTGCGGCCGGCGGCCGAGGCCGGGGTGCTGCTGCTCACCCAGCACCCGGCCGACTCCCCCACCGCGCCCCTGCTCGCCGCGGCCCTGGCGCCCTGACCGGGCGGGTCGGCGGCGCGGGAACGGGGCCGGTCGGACCGGCGCCGCGGTGGCGTCGATCCGACCGGCCCCGGAAGCGGTCCGCGGGAGCGGGACGCTCAGGGAAGCAGCTTCTCGAGGGCGGCAGGGCCCTCCGCCGCCAGCTTGCGCTCCGCCCACGCGAGGGTCTCCGGGGTGATGTCCCGCCCGGAGGCCAGCACCAGGTCCTCGGCGGTGACCTCACCGCCGGAGCCGGTGTGCAGCAGGGCATCCGGCGTGACCCCGCCGGGCCACTGAATCGAATCGGGTCGGTCGTTCATACCGCCTCCTAGGTCGTCCAGCACTCCATTCATCCATCCTGGCTCGCGGACCCCGAAAACGGGCAACGGTACGGGGCCCACGGGGCCAGATGGTGGAACCGGCCGCGCCCACGGGCCGCCGGGCAGGAGGCGTGCACCGGCGGGCGGGCGGGGTGGCGTCGGGACGGCGCCGGAACCCGGACAATGACGGGATGAGCAGCGCACACCAGCAACCCCGCGGCCTCACCTCCCTGATCCCGCAGTCCCGGGCCACCACCGCCAGCGAACGGGCCGCCGCCCAGCTCCTGCACCTGCGCGAGGCCTCGCTGCCGGTGCCGGTCGTCGCGGCCGCCGCCGAGCTGATCGCCGAGCGGCTGGACGACCCGGACCCGGTCGCCCGTGAGGTCGCCGCCGCCGTCCACGCCCGCCTGCTCGCCGCCCTGGCGGACGTCGCGCCCGCCCGGTGACGCCCCGGGCGGTCGATCGGCCGCCCCGGCCCGCGGCTCAGCGCGTGGCGACCGCGTCGAGGGTGCGCAGCGCCCGGGCGGGCAGCTCGACGGCGGCCGCCGCGATGTTCGCGCGCAGGTGCGCGACCGAGGACGTCCCGGGGATGAGCAGGATGTTCGGGGAGCGCTGCAGCAGCCAGGCGAGCGCGACCTGTCGGGCGGTGACGCCCAGGTCGCGGGCGACGTCGTCCAGGGCGTCGAGCTGCAGGGGGCGGAAGCCGCCCAGCGGGTAGTACGGCACGTAGGCGATGCCCTGCTCGGCGCACCGGTCGACGAGGTCGTCGTCCTCGCGGAGGGCGACGTTGTAGTGGTTCTGGACGCAGACCACCGGGGCGATCTCCCGGGCGGCCCGCACCTGCTCGGCGCTGACGTTGCTGACCCCGAGGTGCCGGATCAGGCCCTGCTCGCGCAGGTCGGCGAGCACGGTGAACGGCTCGACGAGGTCGGCGGCGGCCCGGGTGTCGGTCATCCGCAGGTTGACCAGGTCCAGCACCGGCACGTCCAGCCGCCGGAGGTTGTCGTGGACGGCGCGGACCAGCTCGTCGCGCGACAGCGCCGCGGGCCAGGCGCGGTCGGGGGTGCGGCGGGCGCCGACCTTGGTGGCGATGCACAGGTGGTCGGGGTACGGGTGCAGGGCCTCCCGGATCAGGTCGTTGACCACGTGCGGGCCGTAGTAGTCGCTGGTGTCGATGTGCGTGATGCCCGCCCCGACGGCGGCGCGCAGGACGGCGAGGGCGGCCTCCCGGTCCCGGGGCGGCCCCCAGACCTTCGGGCCCGCCAGCTGCATCGCGCCGTAGCCGATCCGGGTGAGTTCCAGGTCGCCGGTCTTCCAACTGCCCGCCGCGGCCGGGGCGGTCGTCTCTGAGGTCATGCCCGGATGATCTCCGGGACGTATGCTGGCCGCCAATGATTAGGGGATGTCCGAATCCTGAGGAGGCCGTGTGCCGGCAGAGCTGGCGTTCTCGGCGACCGACCTGGCCCTGGTGCGGTTCGCCGTCTCGCCGATGTGGGAGGTGGGCACCAGCTACCGGCTGCTCGCCTCCGGCGCCGCGCACCCCGTGCACCAGCCGTGGATCCAGCAGGTACGGCCGCGGGTGGCCGCCGCCGGCCTCGACCGGGGGTGGCTCGCCGAGCTCGTCCCGCGCTCGGGCTACGTCGCCGACTTCCTCAATCCGGCACCCGCCGGGCCGGCGCCCACCCTGGCGCAGGAGCTGGCCGGGATCCGCGCCGCGCCCGCCTCCCGGGTGCGCCAGGACCTCGAACGCCTGGCGGACGAACAGGGCCCGCTCGGCACCCGACTGCAGGCCCTGCACGCCTCCCCTCGGGACCGGTTGGCCCGGGTCACGGAGGAGATCGAGGCGTACTGGGAGCTCGCGATCGCGCCCTACTGGGCACGGATCCGGGCCGTGCTCGACGCCGATGTGTTCCACCGGGCCCGGCAGGTCGCCGAGCACGGTACCGGACACCTCCTCAACGAACTGCACCCCTCGGCGAGTTGGGACGACAACGCGCTGCGGATCGCCCGGCGGCGGGCGCTGTCCCGGCAGAGCGCCGGCGACGGGCTGCTGCTGATCCCCTCGGCGTTCACCGGACCGCACCTGCTCACCCGGCTGACGCCACCCGAACCGCCGCAACTCGCCTACCCGGCACGCGGGATCGGCGCGCTGTGGGAGTCCCGGCCGGCCCCGAGGACGGACGCCATCGCCGCCGTCCTCGGCCGATCCCGGACCAGGCTGCTGACCGAGCTGGACTCGCCGGCCTCCACCACCGAACTCGCCCG
This sequence comes from Kitasatospora sp. NPDC058218, assembly GCF_042882445.1. Lineage (NCBI taxonomy): Bacteria > Bacillati > Actinomycetota > Actinomycetes > Kitasatosporales > Streptomycetaceae > Kitasatospora > Kitasatospora sp. NPDC058218. Next base: position 99,457 of record NZ_JBHVWC010000032.1, read on the forward strand.
CCGCACCGGGCTGTCCACGGCCGGGGTGTCGCAGTACCTCACCGCGCTGCGCGACGCGGGTCTGGTCAGCGCCCACCGGGCCGGCCGCTCGGTGCTCTACGCCCGCACCTCCGTCGCCGAGGCCGTCCTCTCCGCCGCCCGCCCCTGAGGCCGGTCGCGGTGGCCCGGCCCCGACCCGGGCGGGCGCCGGTCCGGCCCGCTGGATGGCGTCACCGGTGCCGGCCCGTGGGTGGGGCCCGACAGCCCTCGAATCCGTCCGTCGGAAGAAGTTCCACCGTCCGTCCGTCACATTCTCCCGTCGGCATCCGTCAGTGCAGCAGGACAGCCCGACCGATGGAAGGACCACACGATGCTGACGAACATCATGTACACCACGCTCTACGTCACCGATCAGGACCGCGCGTTGAGGTTCTACACGGAGCAGCTCGGCCTGGAGAAGCGCATCGACTTCCCGAACCCCGGTGGACGCTTCCTCACGGTGGGCGTCCCCGGCAGCCCGGTGGAGATCATTCTGTGGGCCCACGCCGCGGCCGCCGGACAGCCGGTCGAGCCGGCCGGCAATCCCGGCCCGGTCATCCTCGAATCGGACGACCTGCGGGCGGACTTCAAGGTGTTCCGCGAGCGCGGTGTCACCTTCGACGAGCCGGAACCGGAGGACTACGGCTTCGGCATCCGCATCGAGGCGGTGGACCCGGACGGCAACCGCATCTCGCTGCGCGAGCGCGGCCGGGCGGGCAGTGGCGACGGCTGACCGTTCGTCCGGGGTGGCCGAGGCCGGCCACCCCGGCACCGCGGCGACCGCTGACGGCGCCGCCCCGCCCGGGCCACCGTCGGTCCACCGCCGTCGGCACCCCGGCTCGCACGGCTCCGCACGGGAGGACTTGACCGGCCGTCACCCGCACTGCGATCTTGGCGGGCGACCGGGTCGGCCCAGGAGGCCGCCATCGACAGAGGTGCCAGGGGGAAACAGAGTGAACACGACGGGGGCCACGGGGGCTTCGACGGAGACGACGACCCGGCGGCGGGCGCTGCTCGCCGGGGCCGTCGCGGGGCTGACGGGTGTGGCGGCGGTGGCGACCGCCACCCCGGCCGGCGCGGCGACCACGGGGAACACCGCACCGGACTGGTTCGACGTGCGGAGTCACGGCGCCGTCGGCGACGGCGCGGCCGACGACACCGCCGCCGTGCAGGCCGCGATCAACGCGGCGGCCGCGGCCGGCGGCGGGACGGTCTACTTCCCGATCGGGAAGTACCGGGTCGTCCCGGCGGCGGGGGCGCCGGCACTGACCGTCGGCGGCAACGGGATCCGCCTGGTCGGCGCCGGCAGCAAGGCGTCCATGCTGGTCAAGGGCGCGGACGGCATCCTGCTGCGGATGTCCGGCGGCGGCGCCGACGCGAGCGGGGCCACCCACCGGCGGTACTGCGCGATCGAGGACCTGGGGTTCAACGGCAACCACCGGACCGGCCTGGTCCTGGAGCTGTACTACAACGACAACACCTACGTCCGCGACGTCTACATCACCACCAACAACGACCTCTGCATCGACGCCGTGGAGTGCTGGGACTCCCGCTTCTACAACCTCGTCGTCGAGTCGAGCACCGGGCCGGCGGGCAGCACCACCCAGCCCAACGTCTGGCTGCGCAACAGCTCCGCCGTCCAGGGCTGGGGCTTCAGCGAGGACAACGTCAACCAGATCCACTTCACCGGCTGCCGGTTCGAGGCGTTCGGCACCGGCGGTCTGTGGGTCACCCAGGGCCCGTACGCGCACAACAACCCGAACGGGATCTACCTGACGGACTGCAAGTTCGAGACCTCCCAGATGCAGGGCGGACCGCACCTGCGGATCGACGCCTCCTGCAAGCACGTCTACGCCCGTGACATCTACGCCTACGCCGGCAACTTCGCCCCCGGCTACTCCACCCCGCAGAACATCATCGCCTGGGCCGGCATCGCCAGCGCCCTGGAGAACGTGCTGATCGCCAACGGGTCGGTCGAGACCGTCAATTCCGGCGTCGACCTCTACTCCGGCCCCGGTACGGTCGCCGTCCTGCGCGACGTGGTCGGCCTCTACGGATACAGGCCGACCGGCCACCACGTGTACTACGAGAGCTCCAGCTCGGGCGACTTCCGGATCGAGAACACGTACGGGAACACCACCCAGGCCGGCGCCACCGTCAGCCAGGCCGGCGGCACGCTCCCGACCAAGCACGCGCCGAACGCGCCGCTGCGCCTGGTCGCGGGCCCGGTCGGCGACGCGTCCTTCACCCGGCCGCCGGCCGACGGGACGCTCGCCGTGGACACCGCGTCGAAGCGGCTGTACGTCCGGGTGAACGGCGCCTGGCTCTGGTCGCCGCTCAACGCGTAACCGTTCGACGCGCAGCCGCTCGCCGCGTAGCCGCTCGCCGTGCGGGCGGCGACGGCGAGCGGCGACGGCGAGCTCAGGCGGGGCCGCCGCCCTCGCGGGTGACGGCGACGTCCACGGCCGGAGCGGCGTCGGCGGTGACCCGGGTGCCGGGGTGCAACAGCGCGCACCCGAACGCGACCGCGAGGGCGGCCGCCATGCCGTACAGCACGGGCCCGTTCGCCTCCGCGAAGTCCTCCCGGATCGCGTCCAGCAGCGCGGGCCCGACGCCCCCGGGGGCCTGGCCGCCGGCGCCGTGCCCGGTGATGCCCTGGGTGACGGTGTCGGCGACGCCGTGCGCGGCGTCCACCGGGACGCCGTTGGCTTCCAGGGTGCTCTGCACGTTCCTGGCGGTGCTGTGGAGCAGGACGGTGCCCAGCACCGCCAGGCCCAGGCTCGCGGAGTAGTTGCGCACCGTCTGGGTGATGCCGGTGACCTCGCCGTAGGAGGCGTCGATCGAGCGGTTGACGGCGTCCGTCGAGGCGGGCGTCAGCAGCAGCCCGATGCCCGCACCCGCCAGCACGATGTACGGCCACTGCGCGCCGAGCGACAGGTCGGTGATCTTCGACGCCCAGAGCGCGAAGCCGACCGCGGACACGGCCGTGCCCAGCAGCATCGGCGGGCGGGCGCCGCGCCGGTCCAGCATCCGCCCGCCGATCTGCGAGCCGGGGGCGAAGCCGGCGAAGAAGACCAGCAGGTACAGGCCCGCCTCGTTCGGTGACTGGTCCAGCGCCACCTGGGCGTAGACGGAGGCGAAGAAGAACACCGGGACGAAGGCGATCATCGCGAAGAACAGCACGGCGTTGTCCGCCGCGAAGGCCCGGTCGGCGAAGACCCGCAGCTTGATCAGCGGGTGCTCGGTGCGCAGCTCCACCGCGCCGAACACCACCAGGACGACCAGCCCGCTGAGGATGCACAGCCAGGTCGCCCAGCTGCCCCAGCCCCAGGCCGCCGCCTGCTGGAGGCCGAGCACGCTCAGCCCCATCCCGACGGCCACCAGGACGGCGCCCGTCCAGTCGACCGGCTCGCGGCGGGGGCTGTTGCGGATCCCGGCCAGCACGGTCAGCACCACCGCGACGACCGCCACCGGGACGTTGACCCAGAAGATCGCCCGCCAGGTCCAGCTGGTCAGCCAGCCGCCGAGGATCGGGCCGATCGCCGTCAGACCGCCCGCCACTCCGAAGAACAGCGCCAGCGCCCGGCCGCGCCGCTCCACCGGGAAGACCTCCACCACCACCGCGAGCGCCGCCGGGAACATCAGCGCGGCACCGAGGCCCTGGACCGCCCGGAAGCAGATCAGCCAGGCCTCGGCGGCGCCGCCGGACGGCACCGCGCCGCACAGCGCGGAGGCGATCACGAAGGTGAGCGTCCCGATCAGCATCATCCGCTTGTGGCCGAGGACGTCGGCCAGCCGGCCGCCGAGGGCGAAGAACGCGGCGAGTGACAGCAGGTAGGCGTTGACCACCCACTGCATGCCGACCGCCGACAGGCCCAGCTCGCGAATGATGTCGGGTGCGGCGATCGAGACGATCGTCTGGTCGATGAAGGTCATCGAGACGGCGAAGAGCATGGCGGCCAACGTCAGCGGCTGACTCGCCGCGACGGGCGCCGTCCCCTCCGGGGTGCGGTCGGGCCGGCTTCCCATCCGTTCCGTCCTTCCGTTCTCCTGGGCCGCTCGATCGGGCCGCTCGATCCACGGACCTCTTGATGTGCGGGGCCTCGCCCGCCGGGGGTCCCACGGGCGGGCGAACCGCCGACACCCCTGGGGCGGCTCCGAACGGGGTACTGCGCTGCCGGCTCCCGCCGGCCGTGGCGTTCGCGGTCCGGCCCTGCCGGATCGCACACCGCGGGGACCGGCTCGGACGCGCCGGGCGCACCCCCGCCGCCCCGCCCGGGCGCGGGGGGACACGGGGT
>NZ_JBHVWC010000033.1:0-101324 GCF_042882445.1 Kitasatospora sp. NPDC058218
GCCCGCCGGCTGGCCGCGCTGCCCGAGGCCGAACGCGCCCGGGCGCTCCTGGAGTTGGTGCGCGCCAACGCGGCCGTCGTGCTCGGCCACGCCACGGACGAGGCGATCCGGCCGGACCGGGCCTTCAAACAGCTCGGCTTCGACTCGCTGACCGCCGTCGAGTTGCGCAACCGGCTCAATGCCGCGACCGGGCTCAAGCTGCCGGCGACGCTGGTCTTCGACCACCCGACGCCGGACGCCCTGGCCGCCTGGCTGCACACCGAGCTGGCCCCGGCGGAGCCGGCCGGCCCACCGGTCCCCGACGACGAGGTGAGCCGCCTCCTGGCCACCGTCACGCCGGCCCGGCTGCGTGCCGCCGGGCTGCTCGACGCGGTGCTGGCCCTGGCCGGCACCGTCCCGCAGGCGCCGCCGGCCGGCACGGACGACGAACTGGACGGCGAGCTGGACGAGATCGACGCCATGGATGCCGACGACCTGGTCGGCCTGGCTTTCGGCACCACTGACCTCTGATCGCGATCGGACTGCGGAGAACAACGATGGCTGCATCACAGGCTGCATCACCGGACAAGGTGCTGGAAGCGCTCCGGATCTCGCTCAAGGAGACCAAGCGGCTCCAGCAGCAGAACCACCGGCTGACCGAGGCCCGGCACGAGCCGGTCGCGATCGTCGGCATGGCCTGCCGGTTCCCCGGCGACGTCCGCAGCCCCGAGGACCTGTGGCGCCTGGTCGCCGACGGACGCGACGCCCGCTCCGACTTCCCTGCCGAACGCGGCTGGGACACCGAGGAGTTGTACGACCCGGACCCGGAGCGGCCCGGCCGCAGCTACGTCCGCCAGGGCTGCTTCGTCAAGGACGCGGAGCGGTTCGACGCCGCGTTCTTCGGGATCAGCCCCCGCGAGGCCCTCGCCATGGACCCGCAGCAGCGGCTGCTGCTGGAGACCTCCTGGGAGGCCTTCGAGCGGGCCGGCATCGACCCGGCCTCGGTCCGCGGCAGCAGCACCGGCGTGTTCGTCGGCGCGTCCCCGCTCGGTTACGCCGCCGATCCGCGCAGCGCCGAGGGCTCCGAGGGCTACCTGCTGACCGGCACCACCGTCAGCGTGGCCTCCGGCCGGCTGTCCTACACCTTCGGGCTGGAGGGCCCGGCCGTCACGGTCGACACCGCCTGCTCCTCCTCCCTGGTCGCCCTGCACCTGGCGAGCCGGGCCCTGCGCGACGGCGAGTGCTCGATGGCGCTGGTCGGCGGGGCGGCGGTGATGGCGGCGCCGCACATGTTCATCGAGTTCAGCCGCCAGCGGGGCCTGGCCCCGGACGGACGCTGCAAGGCGTTCGCCGGCGCCGCCGACGGCACCGCCTGGGGCGAGGGCGTCGGCGTGCTGCTGGTCGAGCGGCTCTCCGACGCCCGGCGCCTCGGTCACCCGGTGCTCGCCGTGGTGCGCGGCTCGGCCGTCAACCAGGACGGCGCCTCCAACGGCCTGACCGCGCCGAGCGGGCCGGCCCAGCAGCGGGTCATCCGGGCCGCGCTGGCCGACGCCCGGCTCTCGGCCGCAGACGTCGACGCGGTGGAGGCGCACGGGACGGGCACCCGGCTCGGCGACCCGATCGAGGCGCAGGCCCTGCTGGCCACCTACGGGCAGCAACGGAGCGCCGAACAGCCGCTCTGGCTCGGCTCGGTGAAGTCCAACATCGGCCACACCCAGCTCGCCGCGGGGGTCGCCGGCATCATCAAGACGGTCCTGGCGATGCGGCACGGCGTCCTGCCGGCCACCCTGCACGTCGACGAACCGACGCCGCAGGTCGACTGGTCCCGGGGCGCGGTCGAGCTGCTCACCGAGCGGCGTGACTGGCCCGCGACCGGCCGGCCCCGGCGGGCCGCCGTCTCCTCCTTCGGCATCAGCGGCACCAACGCCCACGTGATCCTGGAGCAGCACGTCGAGGAGACGGCCGCTCCCGCGCCCGCCGACGCGCCCCGCGAGGCGCCCGCCGCCACCCCGTGGCTGCTCTCCGCCCGCGATCCGGAGGCACTGCGCGCCCAGGCCGGGCGGCTCGCCGACGCCGTCGCCGCCAACCCCGGGTGGGAGCCGGCGGACGTCGCCTGGCCGCTGGCCACCGCCCGGGCCGGCCTCGACCACCGCGCGGTGGTGCTCGGCACCGACCGCGCCGCCCTGCTCGCCGGCCTCGACGCGCTGCGCCGCGCCGACGACGCGCCGCAGGTCGTCCGGGGGCCGGCCACCGCCCGCACCGGCAAGCTGGCCCTGCTGTTCACCGGCCAGGGTGCGCAGCGGGCCGGCGCCGGACGCGAACTGCACCGCCGCTTCCCGGTGTTCGCCGCCGAGCTGGACCGCGTTTGCGCCCTGCTGACCGAGCGGAGCGGTCTGCCGGTCCGCGAGGTCCTGCTCGCCGAGGAGGACTCGCCCGAGGCGTCCCGGCTGGACGGGACGGCCTTCGCCCAGGCCGCCCTCTTCGCGCTGGAGGTGGCGCTGTTCCGGCTGGCCGAATCCTGGGGCCTGCGGCCGGACTTCCTGCTCGGACACTCGATCGGCGAGCTGGCGGCGGCCCACGCGGCCGGGGTGTTCTCGCTGGAGGACGCGGTGACGGTGGTCGCCGCCCGGGGCCGTCTGATGCAGCAACTCCCGCCCGGCGGCGCGATGGTGGCGGTCGAGGCGACGGAGGAGGAGGTCACCGGACTGCTCGCGGACAGTGCCCGCCCGGTGGGCCTCGCCGCCGTCAACGGTCCCCGGTCCGTGGTCGTCTCCGGCGACGAGGAGGCGGTGGCGGAGATCGCCGAGCGGCTGAGCGCCGAGGGCCGCCGCACGAAGCGGCTCGCCGTCAGCCACGCCTTCCACTCCCCGCGCATGGAGGGGATGCTCGACCGGTTCCGCGAGGTGCTCGACGGGGTGACGCTGCACGAGCCCACGATCCCCGTCGTCTCCAACCTGACCGGCCGGCCGGTCGCCGCCGGGCAGCTCGGCACGGCCGAGTACTGGGTGCGGCACGTGCGCGAGGCCGTGCGCTTCCACGACGGCGTCCAGCACCTGCTCGGGCAGGGCGTGACGGCCTTCCTGGAGCTGGGCCCGGACGGCGTGCTGTCCGCCATGACCCAGCAGAGCGCGGGCGACCGCGCGGCGGACATCACGGCGGTGCCGCTGCTGCGCCGGGGCCGCCCGGAGCCGGACACCGTGCTCGCCGCCGTCGCCCGGGCGCACGTGCGGGGCGTCCCGGTCGACTGGCCGGCCTGCCTCACCGCCCTCACCGGGCCGGCCGCGCGCCGGGTGGACCTGCCGACGTACGCGTTCCAGGGCGAGCGGTACTGGCTGGACTCCGTCGCCGCGCCCGCGGGCACGCCCGCCGGGGCGGCCGGCCTGGGCGTGGCCCCGGCCGGGCACCCGCTGCTCGGCGCCGCCGTCACCCCGGCCGAGGGCGGCGGGCTGATCCTCACCGGGCGGCTGTCGACCCGCTCGCACCGCTGGCTCGCCGACCACGTCGTGCTGGGCTCCGTGGTGGTGCCCGGCACCGCGTACCTGGAGCTGGCGCTGCACGCGGCGCGGCTGACGGGTTGCACGACGATCGAGGAGCTGGACCAGGAGGCGCCGCTGATCCTCCCCGAGGACGGCGCGGTGCAGGTGCAGCTGGTGGTCGGCGAGGCCGACGCGACGGGCCGGCGGTCGATCGGCGTCCACTCGCGGCCGGACGGCGACGAGGCCTGGACCAGGCATGCCGGCGGCACGCTCTCCACCGGGAGCAGCACGGACACCGCGGACACCGCGGATGGCACCGCCGGCTGGGACCCGGCCGGGGTCTGGCCGCCCGAGGGCGCCGAGCCGGTGGACCTCGACGGCTTCTACCCGTCCGTCGCCCACGACGGGTTCGTCTACGGCCCCTCGTTCCGCGGCCTGCGGGCGATGTGGCGCGCGGGCACGGAGGTGTACGGCGAGGTCGCCCTGCCGGAGCCGGAACGGGCGCAGGCCGGCGGGTACGGCGTGCACCCGGCCCTGCTCGACGCCGCGCTGCACGCGGGCCTGGTCGGGAACACCGGGGGCGAGGTGCTGTTGCCCTTCGCCTGGAACGGCGTGCGCCTGCACCGCCCCGGTGCGGCCGTCCTGCGGCTGCGGCTGGCCCCGGCCGGCCCGCAGGCGATGTCCCTGCAGGTGGCCGACGGCAGCGGCGCACCGGTGGCCTCGGTCGCCTCGCTGCGGGCCCGGCCGGTCTCGGTCGAGCAGCTGCGGGCGGCGGCCCGGACCGGTCCCGCCGACGCGCTGTTCCGCGTCGAGTGGTCGCCCGCCCCGGCCGTCGAACCGGCCGGACCGACCGGGCCGACCGGGCCGACCGGGCCGACCGGGCCGACCGGGCCGACCGACGGACGGTGGGCCGTCCTCGGCGACGGCCCGGAGGGCCCGGGCCTCGACCGGTACCCGGACCTCGCGGCGCTCGGCACGGCCGTCACCGCCGGCCTGCCGGTGCCGGACGCGGTCTTCCTGACCCTCCCGGACACCCCGGGCGACCTCCCGGCAGCCGTCCGCACGGCCGTGCACCGGGCGTGGTCGGCGCTGACGGCCTGGGCCGCGGACGACCGCTTCGCCGGCTCCCGCCTGGTCCTGGTGACCCGCGGCGCGGTGGCCGCCGGACGCGAGGAGGACGTGCCGAACCTCGCCCAGGCACCGCTCTGGGGCCTCACCCGGGCCGCCCAGGCCGAGCACCCGGGCCGCTTCGTCCTGCTCGACCTCGACGACGACGGCGCGGACACCGCCGCGGCGTTCGCCCTGGCGGCCTCGGGCGGCGAGCCGCAGCTCGCCCTGCGCGCGGGCACCGTACTGGCCCCCCGCCTGGTCCGGGCCCGCCCCGGGACGCCGGCACCGGCCTTCACACCGGAGCCCGACGGCACGGTGCTGATCACCGGCGGCACCGGCGCGCTCGGCGCGCTGGTGGCCCGGCACCTGGTCACCGAGCACGGCGCGAAGCACCTGCTGCTGCTCGGCCGGCGCGGCCCCGAGGCCCCGGGCGCCGCCGAGCTGACCGCCGAACTCACCGCCCTGGGCGCCCGGGTGACGGTCACCGCCTGCGACACCGCCGACCGCGACGACCTCGCGAAGGCCCTCGCCGGCATCCCGGCCGACCACCCGCTCACCGCCGTCGTCCACGCCGCCGGCGTGGCCGTGGACGGCGCGCTGGCCTCGCTCGGCGAGGAGCGGTTCGACGCCGCGCTCCGCCCGAAGGCGGACGCCGCCTGGCACCTGCACGAGCTCACCCGTGACGCCGGGCTCGCCGCGTTCGTGCTGTTCTCCTCCGCGACGGCCACCCTCGGCGGCGCCGGCCAGGGCGGCTACACGGCCGCCAACGCCTTCCTCGACGCGCTCGCCCAGCACCGCGCCGCGCAGGGCCTGCCCGCCCGGTCGCTGGCCTGGGGCCTGTGGGAGCAGGAGGCCGGCATGGCGGGCGCGCTCGACGAGGCCACGCTCGGCCGGATGCGGCGTTCGGGCGTCCGGTCACTCACCCCGCAGGACGGCCTGGCCCTGTTCGACACGGCGATCGCCGGGGCCGACCCGACGGTGCTGCCGGTCCGGCTGGACGTCGCCGCGCTGCGCCGGGCCGGCGCCGACCTCCCCCCGCTGCTGCGCGGGCTGGCCGGCCCGGCCGCCGGGCCCGGCAACCGGCCGGACGCCGGAGCGGCGGAGGGCCTGAAGCGGCGGCTGGCCGGGCTGTCCGGGGACGACCGCGCACGCGCCCTGCTCGACCTGGTGCGCGGTCAGGTGGCGGTCGTCCTCGGCCACTCGGACGCCGCCCCGGTGGGCGCGGACCGGGCCTTCGGCGACCTCGGCTTCGACTCGCTCACCGCGGTGGAGCTGCGCAACCGCCTGACCACCGCCACCGGTCTGCGTCTGCCGTCGACGTTGGTGTTCGACTACCCGACGGCGGCGGAGCTGGCCCGGTACCTCGACGCGGAGCTCCCGCGCGAGGGAGCGCCGTCGGCCGCGCCGGTGCTGGCGGAGCTGACCCGCCTCGAAGCCGTCCTCGGCGGGGTCGGCGCCGACCACCCGGACCGGGCGAGGATCGCCGGCCGGCTGCGTGTGCTGGCCGCCCGGTGGAGCGACCAGCACGGCTCGACCGATGGCGAATCACCCACTGCCGAGCTGGAGTTGGACTCGGCCGGCGACGACGAGGTCTTCGACTTCATCACCAACGAGCTCGGCATCTCCTGACCCGCCCGCCGGCGGCCGTGCCGGCCGACCGTCCGTCCTGTTCCTGTCCGATCCGAAGGGGTTGCGCCACTGTGGCCAGCGAGACCGAGGACAAGCTCCGCCACTTCCTCAAGCGGGTGACCGCCGACCTGCACGAGACCCGCCGGCGGCTCCAGGAGATGGAGTCCGTCACGGGCGAGCCGATCGCAGTCGTCGGCATGGCCTGCCGTTTCCCCGGCGGCGCCGACTCGGCGGAGCGGCTGTGGCAGCTGGTCGCGGACGGGCGGGACGCCGTCACGCCGTTCCCCGCCGACCGCGGCTGGGACGTCGAGGCGCTGTACGACCCCGACCCGGACCGCACCGGCCACACCTATGCCCGCGAGGGCGGCTTCGTGGCGGGCGCGGACCGGTTCGACGCCGGGTTCTTCGGCATCGGGCCGCGCGAGGCACTGGCGATGGACCCGCAGCAACGGCTGCTGCTGGAGACCTCGTGGGAGGCCTTCGAACGGGCCGGCATCGACCCGGCCACGCTGCGCGGGAGCAGCACCGGCGTCTTCATGGGCGCCGGGCAGGTCGACTACGCCGCACTCGCCCAGCGGGCCACCGACAACCTGGAGGGCTACCTGCTCTCCGGCGGCGCGGCGAGCGTCATCTCGGGCCGGCTCTCCTACGTGTTCGGGCTGGAAGGCCCCGCGATCACGGTGGACACCGCGTGCTCGTCCTCACTGGTCGCCCTGCACCTGGCCTGCCAGTCACTGCGCCGCGGGGAGTGCACGACGGCGCTCGCGGGCGGGGCCGCGGTGATGGCCTCGCCGGGCATGTTCGTCGAGTTCAGCCGCCAGCGCGGCCTGGCCCCGGACGGGCGCTGCAAGGCCTTCGGCGCCGCCGCGGACGGCACCGGCTGGGGCGAGGGCGCCGGCGTCCTGCTGCTGGAGCGGCTCTCCGACGCGCGGCGGAGCGGGCACCGGGTGCTGGCCGTGATCCGCGGCTCGGCCGTCAACCAGGACGGCGCCTCCAACGGGCTCACGGCTCCCAACGGGCCGTCGCAGCAGCGCGTCATCCGCACGGCGCTCGACAACGCCCGGCTCTCGGCCGCGGACATCGACGCGGTGGAGGCTCACGGGACGGGCACCACGCTGGGCGACCCGATCGAGGCGCAGGCCCTGCTGGCCACCTACGGCCAGGAGCGGGGCACCGAACAGCCCCTCTGGCTCGGCTCGGTGAAGTCCAACATCGGCCACACCCAGGCGGCGGCGGGCGTGGCCGGCGTGATCAAGATGGTGATGGCGCTGCGGAACGGCGTGCTGCCGCGGACGCTGCACGCGGCCGAGCCGACGCCGCACGTGGACTGGACCGCCGGCGCGGTCGAACTGCTCACCGAGAACCGGGCCTGGCCGGCCGGCGAGCGCGCCCGACGCGCCGGGGTGTCGGCGTTCGGAGCGAGCGGGACGAACGCGCACGTCATCCTGGAGGAGGCCCCGCCGGCCGAGGACGAGGCCGGTATCGCCGACTCGCCCTCGCCCGTGGTCCCGTGGGTGCTCTCCGCCCGCGACGAACCGGGCCTGCGCGCACACGCCGCACAACTCGCCGACTTCCTCCGCGACCACCCCGACACCGACCTGCACACCGTCGGACACACCCTGCTCACCGGACGCGCCACCCTCGACCACCGCACCGTCGCCCTCGGCCGCACCCACGCCGAACTCCTCGCCCAGCTCACCGCCCTGGCCGACGAGGGCACCACCACCACCGGCAGCACCGAGGACTCCGGGCGCACCGTCTTCGTCTTCCCCGGCCAGGGCTCCCAGTGGATCGGCATGGGCGCCGAACTCCTCGACACCTCAACCGTGTTCGCCGAGTCGATAGCCCAGTGCGAGGCCGCACTGGCCCCCCACGTCGACTGGTCCCTCACCGACACCCTGCGCGGCAACGACGACCTCACCCGCGTCGACGTCGTCCAACCCGCCCTCTTCGCCGTCATGGTCTCCCTCGCCCGCCTCTGGCAGTCCCTCGGCGTCCACCCCGACGCCGTCCTCGGCCACTCCCAGGGCGAAATAGCCGCCGCCCACATCGCCGGCGCCCTCACCCTCGACGACGCCGCCCGCATCGTCGCCCTCCGCGCCAAGGCCATCCTCGCCATCAGCGGACACGGCACCATGGCCAGCATCGCCCTGCCCGCGCCACGGGTCGAAGCCCTGCTCGCGCCGCACGCCGGTCAGGTGAGCATCGCCGCGATCAACGGCCCCGGCCACACCGTCATCGCCGGCACCGGCACCGCCGTCCACGCCGTCGTCGACCAGGCCAAGAACGACGGGGCACGCGCCCGCACCATCCCCGTCGACTACGCCTCCCACTCCCCCCAGGTCGAGACCCTCCGCGACCAACTCCTCGCCGACCTCGCCGACATCAAGCCCGCGGCCGCCACCATCCCCTTCATGTCAGCCGTCACCGCCGAACTCACCGACACCACCACCCTCGACGCCGACTACTGGTACACCAACCTCCGCCGACCCGTCCTCTTCGAACAGGCCGTCCGCGCCCTCGCCGAGAACGGCCACAGCACCTTCATCGAGACCAGCCCCCACCCCGTCCTCACCCCCGCCGTCGAGGACACCCTCGACACCACCGACCACCCGGTGGTCGTCACCGGCACCCTGCGCCGCGACGAAGGCGGCTGGACCCGGCTGCTCACCTCCGCCGCCCACCTCCACACCTGCGGCACCCGGGTCGACTGGACCCCGCTCGTCCGCCCCGGCCGCCACGCCGACCTCCCCACCTACCCCTTCCGGCGGCGCCGCTACTGGGTGGACACCACGGGCACCGGCACCCCGGTCACCGAGCCCGACGACCGCGCCGCGGCGTCCGCGGGGGCCGAACTGCGGCGGCGGCTCGACGGACTGTCCGAACCCGACCGCGAGCAGCTGCTGTTCGACCTGGTGCGGTCCCACGCGACGGCCGTCCTGGGCCTCGACGATCCGATCGCACCCGGGCGCTCCTTCCACGAGCTGGGCTTCGTCTCGCTCACCGCCGTGGAGCTGCGCAACCGGCTGAACGCCGCCACCGGCCTGCGGCTCCCGGCCGCCGTCGCCTTCGACCACCCGACGCCCGAGGCCCTGAGCCGCCACCTGCACGGCCGGCTCCTCGACGCCGCGGCCGAGCCCGCCGACGCGGCACCCGTACCGGCCTCGGCCGTCGGCGACGACGAGCCGATCGCGATCGTCGCCATGGCCTGCCGGTACCCGGGCGAGGTCCGCAGCCCCGAACAGCTCTGGAGGCTGGTCGCGGACGGCCGGGACGCGATCACGCCGTTCCCCGCGAACCGGGGCTGGGACCTCGACAACCTCTACGACCCCGACCCGGACCGCCCCGGCCGTACGTACGCCCGCGAGGGCGGCTTCCTGCACGACGCCGACGGCTTCGACGCCGCGTTCTTCGGGATCGGCCCGCGCGAGGCCCTCGCCATGGACCCGCAGCAGCGGCTGCTGCTGGAGACGTCCTGGGAGGTCTTCGAACGGGCCGGCATCGACCCGGCCTCGGTCCGCGGCAGCAGCACCGGCGTGTTCGCCGGCAGCAGCGGCCAGGACTACCACCTGCTGGCGCAGGGATCGGCGGACGGTCTGGAGGGTTACCTGCTGACCGGCAACGCGGCCAGCGTCCTCTCCGGCCGGCTCGCCTACACGTACGGGCTGGAGGGCCCGGCCGTCACGGTGGACACCGCCTGCTCGTCCTCCCTGGTCGCCATCCACCTGGCCTGCCAGTCGCTTCGCTCGGGCGAGAGCACGCTCGCCCTCGCGGGCGCCGTCACCGTGCTGTCCACGCCGCAGGCGTTCATCGGCTTCAGCCGGCAGCGGGGCCTGGCCCCGGACGGCCGCTGCAAGCCCTTCGCCGCCGCGGCCGACGGCACCGCCTGGGGCGAGGGGGCGGGCGTGCTGCTGCTGGAGCGGCTGTCCGACGCCCGCCGCAACGGACACCCGGTGCTCGCCGTGGTCCGCGGCTCGGCCACCAACCAGGACGGCGCCAGCAACGGCCTGGCCGCGCCGAACGGCCCCGCCCAGCAGCGGGTCATCCGGCAGGCGCTGGCCAACGCCCGGCTGACCGCCCACGAGGTGGACGCGGTCGAGGCGCACGGGACGGGAACACCGCTCGGGGACCCGATCGAGGCCGAGGCACTGCTCGCGACGTACGGGCGGGACCGGCCGGCCGAACGGCCGCTCCGGCTCGGTTCGGTGAAGTCGAACATCGGCCACACCGCGGCCGCCGCCGGAATGGCCGGCGTGATCAAGATGGTGATGGCGATGGAGCACGGCGTCCTGCCGCCCACGCTGCACACCGACGCCCCCACCCCGCACGTGGACTGGGGCTCGGGCACGATCGCCCTGCTCACGGAGCCGGTGGCCTGGCCGGAGCACGGCCACCCCCGCCGCGCCGGCGTCTCCGCCTTCGGCATCAGCGGCACCAACGCCCACGTCGTCCTCGAACAGGCCCCGGCGGGCCCCGCAGAACAGGCCCCGGCGGAATCCGCGGCCCCGCCCCTCCCGGCGGCCCCCGACGACACCGCACCGGCCGCCCGGACGGAGCCCGGCACCCCGGCCGACGCCCCGGCGGCCGAACACCGGCCGCTCCTCCTCTGGCCGGTCTCGGCCCGCGGCGAGGCCGCCCTGCGCGGCCAGGCGGAGCGCCTGCGCGCACACCTGGACGACGTGCCCGGTCTCGCGCCCGCCGCCGTCGGACGCTCGCTGGCGCTCACCCGGTCCGCGCTTCCGCAGCGGGCCGTCCTGGTCGGCCACGACCTCGGCGAGCTGGACGCCGGCCTGGCCGCCCTGGCGGCCGGAACGGCCGCGCCCGGCCTGGTCCGGGGCACCGCGGCGGCCGGCCGGGTCGGTTTCCTCTTCCCCGGCCAGGGCAGCCAGTCGCCCGGCATGGGGCGCGGCCTCCACGCGGCGCACCCCGTCTTCGCGCGGGCCCTGGACGAGCTGTGCGAGCTGCTGGACCACCAGCTCGCCGAGCCCGGGCGCCCCGCGCTGCGCGACGTCCTGTTCGCCCCGCAGGGCAGCCCCGGGGCGGCCCTGCTCGACGAGACGGTGTTCACCCAGGCCGGGCTCTTCGCCGTCGGCCTGGCCGCGTTCCGCCTCCTCGAATCCTGGGGCGTGACGCCCGACTACGTCGGTGGCCACTCGATCGGCGAACTGGCGGCGGCCTGCGCGGCCGGCGTACTGACTCCGCAGGACGCCTGCCGGCTGGTCGCGGCCCGCGGCCGGCTGATGCAGGCCACCCCGGCCGGCGGCGCGATGGTGGCCGTGGAGGCGGCCGAGGACGAGGTGCTGGAGCTGCTGGCGGGCCGGGAGGAGCAACTCGGCGTCGCCGCCGTCAACGGGCCGCGCGCCGTCGTGCTGTCCGGCCTGGCCGAGGCCGTCGACGAGGTCGCGGCCGTGCTCGCCGCGCGCGGCCGCCGGACCAGGCGGCTGCGGGTCACCCGGGCGTTCCACTCGCCGCTGATGGACGGTGTGCTGGCGCGCTTCCACGAGGTGGCGGGCGAGCTGACGTACCGGCCGCCGCGGATCCGGCTGCTGTCGAACCTGACCGGCGAGCAGGCCACCGCCGAACAGGTGGGCACGCCGGAGTACTGGGTGAGGCACATCCGGGAGACGGTGCGGTTCCACGACGGCGTGCGCCGGATGGCGGCCGACGGCGTGACCACCTTCCTCGAACTCGGCCCCGGCGGCGTCCTGTCCGCCCTGACCCGGGAGGCACTGGCCGACCGTGCGCCCGCCCCGGCGGCGGTGCCGCTGCTGCGGCGCGGCCGACCGGAGTCCGAGAGCGCGCTGACGGCGCTCGCCCACGCCCACGTCCGCGGGATCCCGGTCGACTGGGAGGCCGTGCTCCCCCACTCCGGGGCGCGCCCGGTCGCCCTGCCGACCTACGCGTTCCAGCACCGCCGCTTCTGGCCCGACGCCTCGCCGGTGCCCCGACCGGAGGAGCCCGGCCTCGCACCGGCGCCCGGCCTCGCACCGGCGGCGAGCCTCGCACCGGCGGCGGGCCGACCGGCCGACGCGGACGCCCCCGCCCGGCTGCGCGAGCGGCTCGCCGCCCTCGGCCCGGACGAACGCGACTCCGCACTACGGGAGTTGGTCGCCGGCCAGGTCGCCGCCGCACTCGGGCACACCTCCGCCGACGAGCTGGAGACCGACCTGAGCCTGCCGGAGCTGGGGTTCGACTCGCTGGCCGCGACCGAGCTGAGCACCGCGCTGCTGGCTGCCACCGGTCTCGCCCTGCCCCCCACCGCGGTGTTCGAGCACCCCACGCTCGACGCGCTCACCGCCCGGCTGCGGGCCGAGCTGGACGCCGCCCCGACCTCGCCGGGCGCACCGGGCGCACCGACCGACGGCCTGCTGGCCTCGCTCGCGCCGCGCGCCGCCGAGCTCGGCCGGTTCGCCGAGTTCGGCGAACTCCTCGTGGCCGCCTCCCGGTTCAGGGAGACCTTCGACTCCCCGCCGGACCCCGCCGTCCGCCCGACTCCCGTCCGCCTCGCCCACGGCCCGGCGGCCCCGCGGTTCTTCTGCTTCCCCTCCTTCGCCACCCGGTCCGGCGCCCACCAGTACGCCCGGCTCGCCGCCGCCGCCCGCGACCGCCACGAGCTGTGGGCACTGCCCGCCCCCGGTTTCGTCGCGGGCGAGCCGCTGCCCGCCGACCTCGACGCGCTGGTGCGCCTGCACGCCGAGGACGTCGAACGGCTGGCCGCCGGGCAGCCGTTCGCGCTCCTGGGCCACTCCGCCGGCGGCTGGATCGCGCACGCGGTGGCGGCCCGTCTGGAGAAGCTCGGCACCTCCCCCGCGGCGCTCGTCCTGCTGGACAGCTACCGGCCCGGCAGTGCGACGCTCCCCCGCATCCAGGCGGAGATCGCCCGTCAGCTGGCGGACGGGCGCCTCGCGCCGGAGCAGCTGCTGGACGACACCTGCCTCACCGCGACGGGTGGGTACGCCCGGCTCTTCGAGACCTGGGAGCCGCAGCCGCTCGCCACCCCGACGCTCCAGCTCCGCGCGGACCGGCCACTGCCCGGCTTCCCGGCCGCCGGCTGGCAGGCCCGCTGGCCGGTGCCGCACACCGAGGCCGAGGTGCCGGGCGACCACTTCACCATGACCGGCGAGCACGGACCCGCCACCATGCGGGCCGTCCTCGACCACCTCGCCGGGCCTTCCGCCTGACCGTCCCACCTGTTCCGCAGAGCACCGCACCGCCAATCCGTTCCCGACCGAGGGTGAGCAGACCATGAGCACCGACCACAGCCCCCAGCCCGGCTCCGTGGACCAGGCCGTCCTGGACGGCCAGGCCGCCTACCACCGCCGTGCGCTGCACTTCTACGACCTGCTGGTGTTCCGCGGCAGCGCGCCGCTGTTCTGGCGCTGCTCGCCGAGGAACTTCCTCCAGATGTACAACACCTGCGTCGGCGCGAAGCACCTGGAGATCGGCGTCGGCACCGGCTACCTGGTGTCGCACACCAGGTTCCCGGTCTCGAACCCGCACATCACGCTGGCCGACCTCAACCCCGCCACGCTCGACTTCACCGCGGAGCGGCTCGCGCACTTCCGGACCACCAAGGTGGTCGCCAACGCCCTGGAGCCGCTGCCGGTGGCCGCGGAGAGCCAGGACTCGGCCGCCCTCAGCTTCCTGCTGCACTGCATCCCCGGCAGCCTGCGCGAGAAGGGCGTGGCCATCCGGCACGCGGCGGCAGCGGTCAAGCCCGGCGGCACGGTGTTCGGCAGCACGATCCTCTCGCTGGGCGTCCCGGTCACCGGCGCCGGCCGCTGGCTGATGAACGACCTCAACAAGAAGGGCGTCTTCCACAACGCCCAGGACGACCTGGAGGACCTGCGCGACCAGCTCAAGCAGAACTTCGACGACTTCGACCTGGTCACCCGCGGCTCCGTCGGGCTCTTCCGGGCCCGCAAGGCCTGACGCCCACCCGCTCCGCCCAGACCCGCCCGCTCCACCCAGAACCGCCCAGAACCGTTCCGGAAAGGACCCGCCGCCATGGCCGCACGCTGGTATCCGATCGAGGAGGCCGACGACTCGCTGTTCGCCAAGGCCCCGCTGTACCACGCCCGTTCCGTCGAGGTGCCGTACTCCGCGGAGGAGACCTGGGCGGCCCTGACCGGTGACGGCGTGTCCAGCTGGACCAAGGGGATGCGACGGCTCACCTGGACCTCGCCGCGGCCGTTCGGCGTCGGCACCACCCGGGAGATCGAGATGGAGAGCGACCTCGTCCTGCGGGAGCGCTTCTACCGCTGGGAGGAGGGCACCCGCAAGACCTTCACCGCGACCGGGGCGACCCGCCCGATCTTCCGCCACCTGGTGGAGGACTACGTCGTCGAACCCACCGAGACCGGTGCCCGGTTCAGCTGGCGCTGGGCGGCCGAGCTGAACCGTCCGTGGTCGTTCCTCCAGGGCCCGCTGGACCGCTTCTTCTTCGCCCCCACCGGCCGCTCGCACATCGACGGCCTGCCCGCCTACATGGCCGGGCTGCCCCGCTCCGCCCGCGACTGACCCCGCCACCCCTGCCCCCGGAACCCCCGAACCCCGAACCCCGAACCCCGAACGAAAGAAGACCCGAATGTGCGGGATCGCCGGCTGGATCTCCTTCCAGCTCGACCTCGAACGTGAACTCCCCGCCCTGAGCGCGATGACCGACACCATGATCTGCCGCGGTCCGGACGCCGGCGGCACCTGGCTGTCCCGCCACGCCGCGCTGGGCCACCGCCGGCTCGCCATCATCGACCTGGCGGGCGGCGTGCAGCCGATGGTGGTCGAGACGCCGGACGGCCCGGTCGTGATGACGTACAGCGGCGAGGCGTACAACTTCACCGAGCTGCGGGACGAACTCCGCCGCCGGGGGCACGAGTTCCGCACCTCCAGTGACACCGAGGTGGTGCTGCGCGGCTACCTGGAATGGGGGCAGGGAGTCGCTGACCGGCTCAACGGCATGTACGCGCTGGGCATTTGGGACGGCCGCGTGGAGAAGCTGGTGCTGCTGCGCGACCGCCTGGGCATCAAGCCGCTCTACTACCACCTCACCGCGGACGGCGTGCTGTTCGGGTCGGAGGCGAAGACCCTGCTCGCCCACCCGTCGGTGGACCCGGTGGTGGACGCCGACGGCCTGCGCGAGATGTTCGGCTTCGTCAAGGCCCCCGGCCGCGCGGTCTGGGCGGGCATGCACGAGGTGAAGCCGGGCACCATGGTGACCTTCGACCGCTCCGGGCTGCGCGAGCACGTGTACTGGCGCCTGGAGGCGACCGAGCACCGCGACGACACCGAGACCACCGTCCGGCACGTGCGCGAGCTGCTGGAGGACAGCGTCGCCCGGCAGCTGGTGGCCGACGTGCCGCAGTGCGTGCTGCTCTCCGGCGGGCTCGACTCCAGCGCCCTGACCGCCCTGGCCGGCCGCCGGCTGGCCGCCGGGGGCGAGCAGGTGCGCACCTTCACCGTCGACTTCGAGCAGCCGGACGCGTTCCGGCCGGACGACCTGCGCGGTTCGCAGGACGCCCCGTTCGCCCGCGAGGTGGTCGAGCACGTCGGCACGCTGCACCACGACATCCGGCTCGACCACCAGGCCCTGGCCGACCCGGAGGTGCGCCGGGCGACGGTGACCGCCCGGGACCTTCCGTTCGGGTTCGGCGAGGCGGACAACTCGCTGTACCTGCTGTTCAAGGCGATCCGCGAGCACTCGACGGTCGCGCTCTCCGGCGAGTCGTCCGACGAGATCTTCGGCGGCTACCCGTGGTTCCACCTGCCGGCCGTGCAGGAGGTCCCGATGTTCCCGTGGGTGACCGCCTCCGGCCTCGGCCCGCGCAAGCACCCCACCAAGCTGATCGACCCCGAGCTGCTGCTGAAGACGCTCGACGTCCCCGGCTACTGGGCGCAGCGCTGGACCGAGTCGGTGGCCGCGGTCCCGGCCGTGCCGGGCGAGGACGCGCACGAGCGGCGGATGCGCGAGTTCTGCCACGTGCACCTGACCAGCCTGCTGGGCCTGCTGCTGGACCGCAAGGACCGGATGAGCATGGCGGTCGGGCTGGAGGTGCGGGTGCCGTTCTGCGACCACCGCCTGGTCGAGTACGTGTACAACACGCCCTGGGCGATGAAGACCTTCGACGGCCGGGAGAAGAGCCTGCTGCGCGCCGCGGTGCGGGACATCCTGCCGAACTCGGTGGTGGAGCGACGCAAGGCGCTCTACCCGCACACCCAGCAGCTGGCCTACGTCGGCGCGTTGCAGCGCCAGGTCGGCGATCTGCTGTCCGGGGACCACGAGGCGGTGACGCTCTTCGACCGTGCCGCGCTCGCCGCGGCCGTCGGCGCACAGCCCGGGGCCGTCGACCGGGACGAGCGGGAGGCGTTCGAGCGCGTCCTCGACCTGGCCGTCTGGCTCGACCTCTACCGCCCGACCGTCAAGACCTCCTGAGGAGCCCGCCATGCCCGTCGACAACGACGTCTACAACACCCACTCCTGGTGGGACGACAACCAGCCGTTCGCCACCCTGGAGGCGTTCACCCCGGCCCGGTTCGAGTACTTCCACGAGGTGCTGACCAGCCGGCTGCGGCTGGACCCGAAGGGCCTCAAGGTGCTCGACGTGGGGTGCGGCGGCGGTCTGCTCGCCGAGCACTTCGCCCGGACCGGCTGCCGGGTCACCGGGATGGACCCGTCCGGCCCGTCGCTGAAGGCCGCCGGTGAGCACGCCCGCCAGTCCGGCCTGGAGATCGAGTACCACCAGGGCTTCGCCGAGGAACTCCCCTTCCCGGACGCCACGTTCGACATCGTGTACTGCTGCGACACGCTGGAGCACGTCACCTCGGTGGACACCTCGGTGGCCGAGGCGGTCCGGGTGCTCAAGCCCGGTGGCCACTACCTGTACGACACGATCAACCGGACCTTCCGGTCCAAGCTCGCGATGATCAAGATGGCGCAGGACTGGAAGTCCGTCAGCTTCGCGCCCAAGGACCTGCACGACTGGGCCAGCTTCATCAAGCCGGCCGAGCTGCACGCCGTCTTCCGCAAGCACGGCCTGACCAACCAGGACCTCGTCGGATTCGCCTCCAAGCGCCCGCAGTTGGAGCTGTTCAAGGCGATGCGCCGGCGCGCCCGGGGCGAGATCAGCTACGGCGAGCTGGGGCGGCAGTTCCAGCTCGGCGTCCACAAGGACACCTCGGTGATCTACGCCGGTTACGCGCGGAAGGCAGGGAACTGACCATGGCGACCCCCACCCCCGACGTCCGGGTGCCGGTGCTGATCGTCGGCGCCGGCCCCGCCGGCCTGACCGCCTCACTGGCGCTCTCCCGGTACGGCGTGGCGCACCTGCTGGTCGGCAAGTACCCGGGCACCGCGCACACCCCGCGCGCCCACCTGCTGAACCAGCGCACCGGCGAGATCCTGCGCGACCTCGGCGTCGAGCGCGAGGTGCTGGCCGAGGCCACGCCGAGCCCGCTGCTGGCCAACCACGTCTTCATGTCGACCTTCGCCGGCCCCGAGGTGAGCCGGCTGGACGCGTACGGCAACGGCCCGGACCGGATCGGCGACTACCTCGCGGCCAGCCCGAGCACGATGTGCAACCTCGCGCAGCACCGGCTGGAGCCGCTGCTGGTCGAGCAGGTCCGGCAGGCCGGCGTCGGCGAACTCCGCTTCGGCCAGGAGTTCCTGAGCATGGAGCAGGACGAGGACGGGGTCACCGCGGTGATCGCCGACCGGCAGTCCGGTCTGGAGTACACCGTCCGGGCCGACTACGTGATCGGCGCCGACGGCGCCAAGAGCCGGGTGATGGAGCAGGCCGGGCTCACCGTGGAGGGCGCCACCGGGCTGGCCAAGGTGGCCTCGGTCTGGTTCGAGGCGGACCTCACGGCCTACTGCGCCGACCGCCCGGCGATCCTCTACATGGGCGCGGTGCCCGGCAACCCGCCGGAGGACGGCCGGGTGTTCGTCAGCATCCGCCCCTGGACCGAGTGGGTCTACCTGCGCTTCCTCGACCACGGCGGGGAGTTCGACCCGGACGACCACGAGGAGATCCTCGCGCACATCCGGGAGAGCATCGGCGACCCGTCCGTCGACGTCCGGATCAAGAAGGTCTCGCCGTGGGAGGTCAACGCGGTCGTCGCGCCCCGCTACGGGAACGGCCGGGTGTTCTGCGTCGGCGACGCGGTGCACCAGATGCCGCCCACCAACGGCCTCGGGCTGAACTCGGCGGTCGCGGACTCCTTCAACCTGGCCTGGAAGCTGAAGCTCGTCCTGGACGGCACGGCCTCCGCCGCCCTGTTGGACACCTACCAGGCCGAGCGGCTGCCGGTCGGCGGGCAGATCGTCGACCGCGCGGTGCGCAGCATGCTCGACTTCCTCGGCATCCCGGCGGCGCTGGGCTTCACCGCCGGGCAGGGTCCGGCCGAGCAGTGGGAGCTGCTGCGCGGCCTCGCCGACGACACCGAGGAGGCGGCCGCCCGGCGCACCGCGCTGGCCGCCGCCACCGACCGGATCAACTACCAGGTCAACGCCCACGGCGTCGAGATCGGCTACCGCTACCGCAGCGGCGCCCGGGTGGACGACGGCACCCCCGAGCCGGTCGGCGACCGCGACCCGGAGCTGTACTACGAGCCCACCACCTGGCCGGGCGCGCGCCTGCCGCACGCCTGGCTGGAGGACGGCGGGCGCCGCCGCTCCACCCTGGACGTGGTCGGCGGGGGCCGGTTCGTCCTGCTGACCGGTCGCGGCGGCGACCGCTGGCACGACACGGCCCGGGAGGCCGCCCGGCTCACCGGGGTGCCCGTGACCGTCCGTACGATCGGCGCCGCCGAGGGCCTGCGCGACCCTTACGGGGCGTGGGAGCGGCAGCGCGAGGTCGACGCGGACGGCGGCGTCCTGGTCCGCCCGGACGGGCACGTGGCCTGGCGCGCCCGGACGGCCGCCTCCGCCGACGAACTGCCCAAGGTGCTGGCGGCCCTCCTCCAGTCCCCCGCCGACCCGGCGGTCTGACCCCTCCGGGCGGCCCCCGCTCCGAGCGGGGGCCGCCCGGTCGCCCCCCGGACAGCGCCCGCCGGCCGCCGGCCACCACGGGGGAGCCCCGGAACGGTCATGGACCGGTGCTCCGGGGCTCCCCCGCACGATCAGCCCTGGACGCCGCCACCGGCGATCGGCGGCCCGTCGACGTACCAGGCGCTCCAGTTCCCGTTCTGGCTGCGGTCGCGGGACCACATGTGGTTGTAGTCGCTGCCGCGTGACGTGATGGTGAAGGCGCCGCCGAGGGTCTGGCGGCCTATCGCGACCTTGCTCGTGAAGGAGCCGCCCAGGGAGGTCCAGCTGCTGAGCTTGTGGGAGCGGCCGCTCGTCCAGCGCGTCCACACGGCGTGGTCGGTTCCGATCACGAAGATCTCGGTGTTCCCGTCCTGGAAGCGGAAGTAGGTCACGCCGTCACCGAAGTCGCCGCCGCACAGGAAGCTGCCGCCGAACTGCTTGTTGCTGCAGTGCGCGGGGTCACCGATGTCACCCGCCGACGCGGGAGCCGCGCTCAGCCCGATTCCGGCGAGGACGGCGGCGGCCACGACGACGGCCTTGATCTTGTTCATGTCTGCTCCTGACTGGTCGGGGCCGGGCCTCGTCGGCCACCCGGGGCACCCGGGCCGCAACCCGCCCGGCGCCCGCTCGGCGGGCCCTCACCGGTACCAACGGGGGCGGCGACCGATCGAGTTCATCGGTCGCCCGCGGTCGTCCGCCACTGCCCCGGGGAGGGTGACGGTGGGAGTCGTCCGTGGATCGGTGCACCCGGTGTCAGCGGCCGCTGGCAGCATGGCCGCTGTGAACCACATCCGTACCACCCCGCCTCGACCGGTCGACGTCACCGCCCTCTTTCCTCAGCTGGCTCCGCTGGCACGCCCGGCGATCCGGTTGCATCCCCGCCCCGGGGCCCCGTCGCCGCACGACAGTTCGGTCGGCGGGCCGCTGCTGTGGCCCGCCGACGAGCCGTGGCCGTACTGCGACGACGAGTCGCACGGGGCTGTGGCCGACGAGTGGCGCTCGGGTCCGATCGCCATGGTGCCCGTGGCCCAGCTGTACGTGCGCGACGCACCGCTGCTGCGACCGCCCGGACAGGCCGACGTGCTCCAGGTGCTGTGGTGTCCCTTCGAGCACGAGCCGGACGACAAGCCTCCGACCGCGCTGTTCTGGCGAACCGCCGCCGAGGTCACCGACATCCTCGCCGCCGCGCCCGAACCGGCCGCGGTGGAGTACGACGGTTACCTGCCGGAGCCGTGCGTCGTCGCGCCGGAGCAGATCACCGAGTACCCCAACCCCATGGACCTGGGCAAGGAGCTGCAGCGGCAGCTGGCGGACTGGAGCAGCTGGCAGGCGGCCGGGGTGGACAACCGCTACGTCCTCGCCCCGGATGAGTTCTACTGGAACGAGCTGTCCCTCGCCCCCGGCTGGAAGGTCGGTGGCTGGCCCCCCTGGGGCCTCACCGATCCCGTCGCCCGGTTCTGCACCGTCTGCGGCGCCGGAATGAGCCCGCTGCTGACGATCGCCTCGAACGAATGGGGCCGCAGCAGCCACAGCTGGGTCCCGTACGAGGATCGATCCCTCGCGCTGAGCGACCCCCAGGTGGCGAACCCGCCCCAGGTCCATGTCTCCAGGACCAACCATCTGCAGCTCTACGTCTGCCCGGAATCCCCGGGTCATCCGCACACCGACTTGATCCAGTGAGCCGTGCCCGAAGGCCTCCGCGACGCCATGCACACCACGGGAGTCGCCGACGAGACTCCCCCGACGCAGCACTGGCCCTCGCCGCCGGGACGGAGGACTCCCCCGGCAAGGTCCTGATCACAGTCACCCCCGGGAGCCGGCCGGGCGACCGTGACGGCACTGCCCCGCCGGCCTGACGTCCGCGCCCGGCCTCGTCGTCACCCACCGGGCTCCGACAGCCGGCGCCGTCGTCACCCCGCCGACGGCCCGGGCGTGGGCGGCCGCTGGTCGTCCCTCGTCCAGGCGCCGACGCCGAGGCGTCCGGTGGTGCCCAGGTCGAGTTCCGGGGTGACCATCACGGGAGCCGCGTCCGGGGTGGCGCGGACCCGCACGTAGGGGGCGTCGACCGGTTCGCCGGCCCCGGTGGTGTTGCGCCAGACCAGGGCGGCCCGGGCGCCCTCCCCCGGCTGCAGCACGATCCTGCGCGGCGGGTCGTCCGCGCCGGTGCCGGAGGCGATCCCGGCGCCGCCGGGCAGGACGCTCACCCCGTCGATCGGTCGGTGTTCCAGGTCGAGCAGTTCCAGGGTCGGGTAGCCGTTGACGGTCACCGCCGACGTCCCGCAGTTGAGCAGGCTCAGGCCGACCACGCGCAGGCCCATCGCGGCGTCACCGTCGTCCGCGAGGAGCCGCAGTCCGGACGCCGGACACGGGCCACCGGGCCGCGGGGCCTCGGCGCTGGGCACGCTTCGGACCTTGAGGATCCTCACCTGCGCGCCCGACCTGGTCGACCCCGGCCCGCCCAGGTCGACCCGCCCCTTCTCGGTGGCCCCCGGGGCGAGCCCGGTCACCGTGCGCGTCACGTTGTCCAGCGCGCCCCCGGACGCGTCGAGCCGGCTGAGCGTCACGGTGACGTCGGACTGCTCACCGCCCGGGTTGGTCACCTCGTACTCCGCGCAGACCGCGTTGGCGGCGGTGATCCGCACCCCGCCCCGGGCGAGCCCGGACGGCGGCTGAGCCCCTGCGGACGGCGACGGCAGCGGTATGCCGCACGGCCCGGCGGTCCCGGACGCCGACGCGGCGCCGGCCGTGCGCGCCGTACCGGCCGGACGGGACCCGCAGCCCGCGAGCAGGGTGGCGGCGACGGCCACGACCGCCACGGCGGCGGCCGGACGCCGGGCCTTCGGCAGCGGGCCGGTCTTCTCGAACTCGTGCATCAGGCGATGCGATCACGAACCACCCGGGACGGCTGTGAGCCAGGCCACTTCCCGTGCAACAGCCCTGCAACGCTGCCCGGCTCCCACCGCGGCCCGGTCGGCGACCGCCGCGCCGGTCAGGTTCCCGACGTCCCTCCCGCCCGCCCGCACACGCCGCCGCCCGTCATGCCGACCCGGGCCCACCGGCCGCTGACCGGCCGCTGACGGGTCACATTACGTCGCGATGACCGATGCCGGTCGTGCGGCCGCCCTCCTAGTGTCAGTGACGTCACCCCGCCCCACTGCACGAGAGCAGGTCGTGTGCGTCAGCTCACGTACTACGTCGGCACCACGCTGGACGGCTTCATCGCCGGCCCGGAGGGCCAGTTCGACTTCTTCCCCTTCGAGGGCGACCTCGCCGCCGCGCTGCTGGCCGAGTACCCCGAGACCATCCCGGCCCACGGCCGCGGGCCGCTGGGCCTCGACGGGGTCGCCAACAAGCGGTTCGACACGGTCCTGATGGGCCGTGCCACCTACGAGCCCGGTCTCGCGGTCGGCGTCACCAGCCCCTACCCGCACCTGCGTCAGTACGTCTTCTCCCGCAGCCTCGCCCAGCTCGACCCCGAGGTGGAGATCGTCCCCTCCGACCCGGTGGCCTTCGTCCGCGACCTCAAGCGGCAGGACGGCGCCGGCATCTGGCTCTGCGGCGGCGCGAACCTCGCGGGCCAGCTGCTGGCGGAGATCGACGAACTGATCATCAAGCGCTACCCGGTCGTCATCGGCTCCGGCATCCCGCTCTTCGACGCGCCGTTCCTCCCGACGAGGTTCACGCTCACCGACTCCCGCGTCTTCAACACCGGCGCGACCGTCACCACCTACGCAACCCAGCAGAAGTGAGCACCCGCATGCTGTTCCGTTCCACCACCGACGCCGACCTCGACCGCGTGATCGCCGTGACGGTCGACGAACCCATCGGCTGGATCCCCGCCGACCGCTACCTCGAAGAGCTGAAGGAGGGCATGTACCGGCCCGAGTGGACCTGGATCGCCGAGGACGGCGGCCGGATCGTGGCCCGCGCCCTGTGGTGGGGCCAGGCGTCCAGCGAACACCCGATCGCGCTGGACTGCCTGCACGTCGACCCGTCGGTCGCCGACCGCGCGGCGGTCGCCGCCGAACTGCTCACCGCGGGCCTGCGGGCCTTCGCCGAGCAGGACGCGACCAAGCTCCCGCTGTACAACGTGACGCTGCCGAACGGCTGGCGCGAGGACCCGGCCGTCGTCGACGCCCTGACCTGGCGGCAGGACGCCGCGCTGGCGGCCGGGCTCACCGACCAGGTGGAACGGCTGCGCCTGGAGTGGACTCCCGACGCCGGGCTGCCGGCCTCCAGCGGACGCCTCACCTTCACCGAGGGCACCGACGACGAGTTCCTCGACGTCTTCCGACGGATCGCGGTGGGCAGCCTCGACGCCGAGACCCGCCGGAACGTGGCGGCCATGGGGGCCGAGGCGACCGCCCGCGAGGAGGTGGACTTCTACCTCGGCTGCCCGGGCGAGCGCTCGTGGTGGCGCCTGGCCCGCACACCGGACGGACAGGTCGCCGGGCTGGCCCTGCCGTCCGCGACGCCGTACAACCGCAACGTCGGCTACCTGGGCGTCGTCCCCGAGCTGCGCGGCCGGGGGTTCGTCGACGACGTCCTGGCCGAGATCACCCGGGTGCAGGTGGAGGCGGGCGCCGAGCTGATCACGGCCACCACGGACACCGACAACGCCCCGATGGCCGCCGCCTTCGCCCGGGCCGGCTACCGGACCGCCCGGACCCGGATGATCTACTCCGTCCCGGAGGCCGCGGACACGGCGGCCCAGGCACCGGCCTCATGAGGCCAGCAGGGTCGCGAGTTCGGTGCGGGAGCTGACGCCCAGCTTGGGGAACGCGCGGTAGAGGTGGTGCCCGACCGTACGGGGGCTCAGGAAGAGCTGCGTGGCGATCTCACGGTTGCTCGCCCCGGACGCCGCCAGCCGGACGATCTCCCGTTCCTGCGGGCTCAGCAGGCTGATCGGACCGTCGTGACGGACGGTCAGCCCGGTCTCCCCGCCCGCCGCGCCCAGCTCGGCCCGGGCGCGCCCGGCCCAGGGTCCGGCGCCGAGCCGCTCGAAGGTCTCCAGCGCGGCGCGCAGGTGGTCCCGGGCGTCGATCAGGCGCCGCAGGCGGCGCAGCCACTCCCCGTAGAGGAGCGCGGTACGGGCCCGGTCGTAGTCGCTGCCGCCCTCGTGCAGGGCCAGCGCCGCGACGAAGTGCTCCTCGGCCGCGCTGTCGGGGCCGGTCAGCGCCCGGCAGCGGTGGGCCGGCGCGGAGAGGGCGGGCTGCCCCAGGGCGGCGGCCCACTCCCCGAGCAGCCGGGCCGGCTCCACCGCCCGCTCCGGGCGGCCGGCGCGCGCCGCCGCCTCGACGAGGTCCGGCAGCAGCGGCAGGCAGAGCAGCGGGTGGGCCGCCGCGCGCCGCGCCGACTCCAGGAGTTCCAGTGCCGCCTCCGCCCGGCCGAGGCCGAGTTCGAGCAGGCCCAGCGCCCACTGGGCGTCCGCGGTGGCCCGCCCCACCCCGCGCGGTCGGGTGTACTCCAGGGCTTCGCCGGCCAGGGCGCGGCCCTGCTCCTCCTGCCCCCGCACGGCGGCCAGCGTCGCCAGGACGGCCCGCAGGTGGGCCGCCCGGTGGTCCAGGTCGTAGGACTCGGCCAGCCGGAGGCCCTCGTCGGCGTGGGCGGACGCCTCGTCATGGCGGCCGAGCGCCAGTTCCGTCCGGGCGAGCAGGTGGAGCGTGGTGGGCAGCCAGCCGCCGACGCCCTGGTCGCGGCAGTACGCGACCGCCTCCACGGCCGCCTCCCGCGCGGCCGCGTGGTCGCCGGTCAGCTGGTGGTAGATGCCGGTCATCAGCCGGTCCATCACCCCGGTCGCCGAGCCGTCGTCGCCCTTGCCCTCGCCCTTGCCCTCGCCCTTGCCCTCGCCGCCGCCCTTGCCCTCGCGCTCGACGCGCTCGACGCGTGCGCGCAGCCCGCCGAGCGCGTCGAGCGCGTCGAGCGCGCCCGGTACGTCCCCGCCGAACAGCCGCGCCGGTACGGCCAGGACCGGCAGGTCCGGGGCGCGGGAGGCGATCTCCTCGATCAGCGTGGCGTTCCCCGCGGAGTACGCCGCGTGGACGGCGTCGACCAGCAGCGGCGCCACCGTGTCCGGGGAGCCGGCGCCGGCCAGGTCCGCGCCGGCGAGCAGCAGCCGGGCGGCCGTCTCCGGGCTGCGGTAGCCCAGCTCGACCACGGCCCGGGCACGCGCGAGGCTCGCCGCCACCTCCGGGTCCGCCGGCGGCTGCGGCACCTGGTCGGCCAGCGCGGCGCACCGCTCGTCCTGCCCGCCGTCGGCCGCCCGCTGCGCGGCCCGGACCAGGCGGCGCGCCCGCAGGAGCGGATCGGCGGTCAGCTGGGCGGCGCGCTCGTAGGCGGCGGACGCCGACGCCATCGCCTGCCGGCTCCCGGCCCACTCGGCGACCCGTTCCAGCTCCTCGGCGACACTCTCGTCCGGGCCCGTCGAGGCGGCGGCCAGGTGCCAGGCCCGCCGGTGCACCTGGCCGGTGGCGCCCAGGGCCTGCGCCAGCGCCCGGTGCGCGGCGATCCGCCGGGCGAGCGGGGCACCCTGGTAGGCGGCGTAGCGAACCAGCGGGTGCCGGAACCGCACCACCGCGCCGGACAGCAGCACGAACCCGGAGCGTTCCGCGGGTTCGAGGTCCTCGACCGTCACGCCGAGCGACTCCGCGGCCCACAACACCAGGGCGAGGTCCCCGGTGTCGTCGGCGGCGGCCACCAGCAGCACCGCCTGGGCGGCCTCGGGAAGCCGCCGGATCTGCTCCAGGAAGCCGTCCTGCATGCGGCTCGGCAGCCCCGCGGCGGTCTCGGGCAGGGCCAACGGGCCCATCCGCCCGGCGCGCTGGGCCGGGGTGAGGGCGGCCGACAGCTCGATCAGCGCCAGCGGGTTGCCGCGCGCCTCCTCGATGACCCGGTCCGCGACGTACGGCGGCAGGCCCGGCAGCAGGTCGGCGGCGGCCGCGCGGTCGAGCCCCTCGACGAGCAGCCGGGGCAGCCCCTTCACGGCTGCGCCGGGGGCGCCGTCGCGCACCGCGAAGAGCATCACGACGCCCTCCGCCCGCAGCCGGCGCGCGGCGAAGGTCAGCATGTCCACCGACGGCTGGTCGAGCCACTGGGCGTCGTCGACCAGGCACAGCAGCGGGCCGCCGGCCGCGGCCTCCGACAGCATCGTGAGCACCGCGAGGCCGACGGTGAAGCGGTCCCGCACACCGTCGCCGCTCAGGCCGAGGACCGCCCGCATGGCCACGGCCTGGGGTTCCGGCAGGCCGTCGACGAGATCCAGGACGGGCAGGAACAGTTGGTGGAGGCCGCCGAAGGCCAGTTCCATCTCCGACTCGATGCCCTCGACGCGCAGCACGCGCCCGCCCTCCGCCCGCCCGGCGGCGTGGTCGAGCAGTGCCGTCTTGCCGATCCCGGCCTCGCCGTGCAGCAGCAGGACGCCGCTCACCCCCTGCCGGGCGTCCGCGAGCAGCTGCTCGATCCGGTCCCGCTCCGCGTTCCGCCCCCGCACGATGTGCGCCCCTGTCCCCGTGTTCCGATCGCCCCGCCCGCGCCGGCCGAGACCGCGCGGCGGCAGCCGGCGGCCGCCGCGATGATCTTCCCACGCGACTACCGACCGGGTGAGGGGCACCGACCGTCACCGGTCCCGCTACCCGTCCGGACGCACACCGAACTCACGGCATGGCGGCCGGCGGGAGGTACGCCAAGCTGTACGCACCGCAGGAGCGGGCCCGTCACACGTGACCCGCTCCCCCGGTTCTCGAACACGATTCTCCGAAAGCAGGCGGAACACGATGCAGATCGGTACTGCCCGGGCTGCCGCGGCGGACTGGGTGCGGCGCGAGGGCTCACGCCGGCCCGGCTATCACGGCGCGTTCTTCAGCGGGTCGACGGTCGGGCTGCCCGACGACGCGGAGCTGGACGCCGGGTCCGACGTCGACGTGGTGGTCCTGTCCACCGGTACGCCGCCACCGCTGAAGGTGGGGAAGTTCGAGCATCGCGGCGTCCTCCTGGAGGTGTCCGACTTCCCCTGGAGCCGGTTCGCGTCCGCGTCGGAGGTGCTGGCCTCCTACCACCTGGCCGGCAGCTTCCGCACCGACACGGTCATCGACGACCCGACCGGAGACCTCCGCGCCCTGCAGGTCGAGGTGGCCCGGTCCTTCGCGGACGAGGGGTGGGTCCGGCGCAGGTGCATGGAGGCCCAGCGCAGGGTCGAGGAGGGCATGCGCTCCATCGACTTCACCGAGCCCTGGCACGACCAGGTCACCGCCTGGCTCTTCCCGGGGGGCGTGACCACCCACGTGCTCCTCGTCGCCGCGCTCCGCAATCCGACGGTGCGGCTGCGCTACCTGCGGGCCCGCGAGGTGCTGGAGCGCTACGGGCATCCGGGGATCCACGACCAGTTGCTGCGACTGCTCGGATCCGAGGAGCTGACGGCCGCACGAGCCGGGCACCATCTCGACAACCTGGAGCGGGCCTTCGACACGGCGGCCTCGGTGGCCAGGACCCCGTTCTTCTTCAGCTCCGACATCACGCCGCCGGCTCGACGCATCGCGATCGACGCCGGTCGCGAACTGGCGCTGCGGGGCTTCCAGCGCGAGACGGTCTTCTGGACCGTCGCGACCTTCGCGCGCTGCCAGGCCGTCCTCGCCGCCGACGCGCCCCGCTCGGTGCAACGCGTCCATCGGAGCGCGTTCGACGAGCTGCTGGCCGACCTGGGCATCACCTCCTCCGCCGATCTCCGGGAGCGGGCCGAGGCGGTGCTGGACTTCGCGCCGACGGTGTGGGCGACCGCCGAGTCCGTCATCGCGGCGAACCCCGGGATCCGCCACCGGGAGACGGTGTGAACCGCGAGGGGTCCGGGCCGGGAGGATTCCTCGATCGTCCGCGAGGGGTCATGAGGTGCCGCCAGACCGGTGACACCCGTGGTGCGCCTGCCGCGTGACCGCCGGGTCCCGCGCGAATGTGACCATCTGCCGAAGGTGCAGCAGCGCTGCCGCGGTGGCGGGGAGCAAGGCCGAGAGGGGAATCCGTGGACGGGAATCGCGGCACGGGCCGGCGGGGAACCGTCCTCGCCACCGTCCGTTCACTGGTGGCCACCGGCGCACTCATCACCGCCTACTACCTGCTGCCGCTGGATTCGGCGTTCTCGGCCGCCACCGTCATCGCGCTCGTCGGGGGGCTCGCCGCAGTGGCACTGCTGCTGTTCTGGCAGGTCCGGGTGATCATGCGGTCGCCGCGGCCCCAGCTGCGGGCTGTCGAGGCCGTGGCGACCGCGCTGCCGTTCTTCCTGCTGCTGTTCGCCGCGGTCTACTACCTGCTGGAGCGCAGCACGCCGGAGAGCTTCAGCGAACCGATCTCCCGGACGGACGCCCTGTACTTCACGATGACCGTGTTCAGCACGGTCGGCTTCGGGGACATCAGCCCGCACAGCGAGCCGGCCAGGCTGCTGGTCACGGGGCAGATGGCGGTCGACCTCGTGCTGCTCGGCGTCGTGGCCCGGTACCTGGTCGGCGCGGTCCAGGAGAGCCTGCGGCAGAAGCAGACGACGCCCGCCCCCGGGAGCGGCGGCCCGTCCGGCACCCCATGACGGAGGGCACCAGCCCTGTCACGGCGTGCTCGGCTTCCCCGGCGGGATCAGGACCGAGGGGGCGAGCACCCACAGCAGCGCCCGGCCGGTCAACGGCGTCGTGGCGATCAGGGTGAGGTAGACCTCGGCGATCGAGCCCTTCGCGGTGAGGGTGCCGGAGCCGCCGAGGAGTTCCGCCAGCAGGTAGACGGCGGCATCGACGATCAGCCAGGAGGCGAGGTTGGCCCCGATCCACCACTTCCAGCGGCGGGTGACCTTGCGGAGCACCACCGACTGCGACAGGCCGAGCAGCGGCCCCAGGGCCAGCGACTGACTGGCGGCCAGCAGGTAGGCGGTCGACGCGTTCTCGTGGGTGTTCTGGGCATCGATCACGGCCGGCATGATCACCAGCAACCAGGCCAGCAGCGCCGGACCGACGTTCGCGGTGACCCAGTCCTTGCGCGGGACGGGCACGCGCTCCCGGACGACGCGCCACTGCAGCGACCCCAGGACACCGCCGAACAAGGCGGCCCCCAGGGTCGCTATCACCAGCGCCACCACCACGTGGCTACTGGCGAGCGTCAGGTGAAGCACGTTGCCGCCGACCAGGGCCAGGACGAAGCCGACGGTCAGGACGATCACGAAGGCGATCGTGTTGTACGAGATCCACAGCCAGTACAGGCGGGCGTTCCACCCGTTCGGCGAGCTCGCCCCGTGGTCGGACGCGGAAGGGCCCATCGCCTGATCCTCCGATGTCTTCAACCGCGGGGACGGCCTTGCCGGGCGCCGCCCCCTCCACGGGTGCGGCCCGGCCGGCGACGGGCCGGTGAGCGGCCTGGTGCGTGTTCGGTTGCCGCACGGTGCCCCCCCGGGGCCGGGGCCCGGCGGAGGTCAGCCGACCTCGGTGGCGGCCTGCCGGACGGCCTTGTCGATGTCGTCCGTGCTCACGTCGAGTTCCTTGGCGATCTGCTTCTCCGCTCGCAGTTCGGCCTTGTCCAGAGCCTGCGACAACGTGTTCGCGCCGACGATGACGAGCGCGGCCTGCCCCTCGTCGATGATCTCTCCGAACTCCTTGACGTCCGCCCGGGACATTCCGCGCCACAGGTGGCCGCCCACCCCGCCGACGGCGGCACCGACGGCCGCGGTGCCGATGATGGCCGGAGGGAAGAGCAGGCCGACGACCGCACCCGCGGCGGCACCGCCCCAGGCCCCGTGCCGGGTGGCCGTCTCGTCCTTGTTGACATGGACCTTGCCGTCCTTGTCCTTGGTGACCACGGACGCGTCAAAGCTGCCGACGGCACCGGCCGAGTGGAGTTCCTTGACGATGCCGTAGTCGGCTCGCGCGGCGGCTTCGCTCGGGTAGGTGCCGATGAAGATGAAGACAGAGTCGGGCTTCGCCATGGTGTCTCTCCTACTCGCATCTCCGGGTTCGGACGAACCCGGCAGGGTGGGTCGCGTGGGCCCGTCCGCCCCATGACGTACGGCCCACGCGTGGGGACCCGGGGGTCCTGTGCGGGGCCGGCCGCCGCGCGGGGGGTCAGTCGGCGGGTCCCTTCGCCCGGGCGGCGTCCGGAACCCCCGTCCGTGAAGCGCAGCCCACCGACCCGGGTCTCCGTCCATGCTGCGCGGCGCCCGGGATCTCCGCATCCGCCGGTTACCCCGTGGCCCCCACCTCCGACCCGGAGGATGCGAAGAATCGCTCCCCGGCGGAACGGCGATCGGCCGTCCGACCACCCGGTCGCCTCTCCCCGGAGGGTCGGCAGTCACGGCGATGTCCGGTCACGGCGCATCGACGGGCGGCTCGGGGCCGCCGCGCCGATGACGCCGGGGTGGCATGGTCGGACCGGTACCTCCCGTCGGACGGTCAGCCCTGTGCCTCGGCGTCGGCTTCGAGCTCGGCTTCGGCGACCGCGATCGCGATGCCGAGCGCCGCGGCGATGTTCCCGGCGGCCGTCATGACACGGGCGGTGCCGACGATCGGGGCGATGGCCACCAGGACGTCCTGCAGCTTGTCGGCGGTCAGGCCGGCCCGCAGGCCGGGGTCGATGTGGGCGAGGTAGGAGATCGGGGGCGCGTCCGAGGCGGCGAGCGCGGCGATCCGGGTCATGATGAGCATCTCCGGGGCCAGCCCGCACCGCTCGATCGAGTCGACGGTCATGGCTGCGAGAGTGTCCAGGACGGGGGTTTCAGATGCGATCGACATGGCGAATGACCTCCTGGTGACAAGGGCCGACGCGCGGGGAGTCAGCGCGGAAGGATCGGGTACCCGCGAGCGTCGGACGTCCTCCCACAACCGTAGAAGCCCTGCGGTCCCGCCGCACCGGGGCCGGCGGTGGCCCGGCGCCCGCGCGAGCGGCCGTGGGGAGTCGCTCCCGCCACGGCCGTCACAGGCTCGTCAGCAGGTCCCGGACCGCGGCGGGCCGGGACAGGAACGGGTGGTGGCCGGCGTCGAGTTCGACGACCCGGCCGGCCCGGCGGGCGAACTCGCGCTGCAGGCGTGGCGGGGTGCCCCGGTCCCGGACGCAGACGAGGTAGGTCGAGGGCACCTGCCGCCATGCGGCCGCCGCGACCGGCTGCCCGGTCACCCGCACGCTCTGCCGGGCGAGGTGGTCCGCCGCCTGCGCCTGGACCTCGGGGTCACAGTCCTGCAGGAACGTGTCCACGAGCAGCTCGGGCCGGACCCCGAACGTCCCGGCATCGGCGTCGACGTCGAGGAACGGGGCGGGGCTGCCGTCCCCGAAGTCCGACAGGCTCTGTCCGACCTCGGGCAGGTAACTGGAGACCAGCACCAGGTGGCGCACCGCCCCGACGCCCGCGGCGGCTTCCGCCGTGACGATGCCGCCGTAGCTGTGGGCGACCACCACGGTGGGTTCGTCGCTGTCCAGCAGCACCTGCCGCACCGCCGCGACGTCCTCCGTGAGCCCCGGCCCATCGAGGCCACCGGGCAGGCCCGCCTCACCGCAGCTCGGCAGCGCCGGGGCCACGCCCGCCACCCCGCGCTCCTCCAGCAGCTCGGCGGTACGGTGCCACCACCACGCCCCGTCCCGCACACACGCCCCGTGCACGAACACGACCCTCATCGCTGCCTCCACGTCCGCCATGGCCGCCTTTCGGTCAACGGTAGAACGTGACCGCCGTACCGGACGCCCGTGGAAGGAGAGGGCCCGGGCCTCACCGAGGGTGCCCGCGAGGGCGCTGTTAGCCTGTTCCGCATGATCGGGAAGCGAGCCGGACTGCGGATGTCCAACTCGGCGGCGCCAAGCGGTCCT
This sequence comes from Kitasatospora sp. NPDC058218, assembly GCF_042882445.1. Lineage (NCBI taxonomy): Bacteria > Bacillati > Actinomycetota > Actinomycetes > Kitasatosporales > Streptomycetaceae > Kitasatospora > Kitasatospora sp. NPDC058218. Next base: position 32,032 of record NZ_JBHVWC010000033.1, read on the forward strand.
CAGCGTGCCCTCATCGCCGCGAGCTTCGTCAGCCGGGTGGGCAACGGACTGTTCAACACCGCCGCGGTGCTCTACTTCACGCTGGTGGTGCACCTGCCTGCCACACAGGTCGGCGTCGGCCTCACGATCGCCGGGCTGGTCGGGCTGCTGGCCGGGATCCCGGCCGGGAACCTGGCCGACCGGTACGGGCCGCGGAAGGTCTGGCTGACGGCCCTCGTGCTGCAGGCCGCGACGATGGCCGCCTTCGTCCTCATCCACGACTGGGTCACGTTCACGCTCATCGCCACCCTGGACCGGCTGGCGGCAACGGCGGGCGGCGCCGCAGGCGGTGCGCTCATCGCCCGTACCGGCGGTGAACGCCCGGCCGCGTTCAGGGCGAGACTGCGCACCTTCGTCAACCTCGGTGTGGTCCTGGGCACCCTCGGCGCCGCCTTCGCCGTCACGGTCGACACCCGCTCGGCCTACACCGCGCTCATCCTCGCCAACGCCGCCAGCTTCGCCTGCGCCGCCCTGATCGCCCTGATCGGCCTCCCCGACTACCAGCCCCTGCCCCGGCCCGAGGAGCACCACCGCTGGGCGGTGCTGTCCGACCGGCCGTTCGTGTCCTTCACCGCGCTCTACGGCGCCATGGGCCTGCAGTACCAGACCGTCTCCCTGCTCCTGCCGATCTGGCTCTCCGCCCACACCGACGCGCCCCGCTGGACGGTGGCCGCGGTCTACGCGGTCAACAGCGGGGTGTGCGTGCTGCTCCAGAGCAGGATCGGCTCCCGGGTGGAGACACCGCGCCAGGGCGGCCGGGCGTTCCGCCTCGCCGGGCTGCTCTTCCTGGTCAGCTGCCCCTTGATGGCCCTGACCGCGGACGTACCGGCCTGGATCGCACCGGGGCTCGCCGTCCTCGCCGTCTGCGTGCACAGTCTCGGAGAGGTATGGGAGTCCTCGGCCGGCTTCGCGCTCGGCTTCGGCCTCGCCCCCGACCACGCCCAGGGGCAGTACCAGGGCTTCTTCGGCATCGGCTTCGGCGCCGGGCAGGCCCTGGCACCGGTGGTCCTCACGACGGCGGTCCTCGGACTCGGACACACCGGCTGGCTGCTGCTCGGCGCGTTCTTCGCGGCGCTGGGCGCGGCGGGCCCGCCGGTGGCCGCATGGGCGCAACGCACCCGCCGCCCCGGCCACGACACGGCCGGCGCGACGCCCGCTCGGCCCGACGAGGCCCTGCTTCCCGACACCGCGTAGCGCCGTCTCCGGCGGTTCTCTCCCTAGCCGCCGGTCGTGCCGTCGAGCAGCTCGCGCAGGATGTCCAGGTGGCCGTTGTGACGGGCCGTCTCCTCCGTGAGGTGAAGGAGGATCCAGCGCAGGTCGACGTGGAGGCCGTCGCGGACGGCTCGCTCGGCCCGGTCGTCCAGGCTCTTCCCGGCGACCAGTCCGCGGTAGCGGGCGCTCTGTTCCGCGTACTCGTCGAGCAGTTGGGTGAGCGGGAAGTCGACGGCGATCCGCATCTCGCGGTCGGGGTCCTCCTCGGTCCAGGGGCCCTGGTCCTCCTCGCCGAGGAGGACCACCTGGAACCAGTAGTACTCGACCCAGCGGAGGTGGTTGATCAGACCGCTCATGGTCATCAGCGGTGAGCCCGGCAGGAGCGCCTTGCGAGCGTTCTCCGCGGAGACGCCCTCGCACTTGGCGCGGGCGGTGTCACGTGCGTAGTCGAGAAACGTGGTGAGCTGGGTGCGCTCGTCCCACGCTGGCGGCGTGTCGTCGATTCTTGTCATCACGCGCAGCCTCCCCGATCACCGCGACCGATGTCGAACCATTTGTCGACGCCCGTCGCGGGGCCGCACGCACCTTCCGGGCTGCCACGGCCACCGCCTCGGAGCGCGGAGCCGGCTCAGCCACCGCCGATCCTGCGCCCGGTGATCTCGTCGGCCCGGATCCGTACCCAGAGCGGGCGGTCTCCACCGGCCCACGGGGTGGTCCCGGGCAGCCCCGACAGCCGCCGCACCTCGTCGCCGTCCGTCACGTGCTGCGCCTCGCCGAGAATCAGAACGCTCCAGCCCTGGCTCAGGTGGTCGTCGATCCGGTCGACCTGGAACGACACCGGGGCCCCGTCGTCCGGGGCCGCGCTGCTCCGGGTGGCCGTGCGGAAGACGACGGCCGCGTCGTCGACGGTGTAGTTGACCGGGAAGACCGCCGGTCCGGGTTCGACGGGCAGGGCGATCCGGCCCACGCCACGGGTGCCGATCCTCTCCCAGCACTCCGCGGCCGTGAGGTGGAAGAGCAGCGGGTGCCGAGCCGCCTCCGGCTGGCCCGGCGGAGCGTCGGCACGGCCCTCCAGCAACTCCTGCCGGGTGAGTCGCAGGGCGGCGGCGATCCGTAGGAAGCCGGCCGGGTCGAAAGCGGGCCCGGCCGCCAGCAGGTGCTGGAGGTAGCGCGGCGCCATCGCCGCCTGATTCGCCAACATCTCTTCGCTCAGGCCGAGTTGGGATCGCCGCTCGGTGATCCTGCGCGCCACGTCCGCAGGATCTGCCTGCCGGGCGGCGTCGATGTGGTGGTTCTGGTTCACCGTGTGCTCCTTCGCTCGCCTGTGTCCGGGTCACGTGCGGAAGAGCGCGACCTTGAGTGCGCCGTTGGTGCCCGCGTCGGCACGGGCCGCCCGGCTGCGGGCTCGGTCGTGTCCATCGCCTGCTCCTGGTGGTCGGCGTCGTCCCCCCACCGATTCTGCTCGTCCGGGCCCGGCCACGCACCGGAGGGCCGGTTCGGCCGGCCGATTCGCGGTGGGTCACGTCGTGGGCGGGCGGGGGCCGGCCCACGACCGCTCGTGCGCCGAGCACCGCCTGGACGCGAGCCCGGGGGCGTCTTCGCCGACACCGCGCCCGCCTTCCCGTCCCGCCCCGACCCGGCTGTCGAGGCGGCGGGGCTTCGGTGCGAGCCCCGCCGCCTGGCGGGTGTTGCACCCGGATGTCACCCGTGGGAGAACGGGATCCTGGGGAGGAGGCGGTCGAGCCAGGCGGGGGTGTGCCAGGCGGCGCGGCCGGTCAGGCGCAGCAGGACGGGGAGCAGGACGAGGCGGACGAGGGCGGCGTCCAGCAGGACGGCGACGCCGAGGACGATGCCCATCTCCTTGGGCGGCAGCGGCCCGGACAGGGCGGAGGTCACCTGCGGGGCGAACGCGCCCAGACCGGCGACGACGACCAGCCAGCCGATCACGACGGCCTTGACGTGCTGCACCGACCAGATGCCGAGGCGGCCGAGCAGGCCCGGGCGGGCGGCGTGCTCGCCGGGCGGCGCGGCGGAGCTGTCGGTCAGGGCGGGTGCGGGGCGATTCACGGGAGCTCCTGGTGGTGCGAACGAGCGGAAAATACCTGGGGGGGTATAGCAAAGGGCATGCGAAGCCCAGCTCGGCGGCTGGGCGGAGCCGGTGGCCGTCAGGCCTGCAGGCTCGTCAGCGCCTTGCGCAGGCGATCGGCGGCCTCGTCGGCCACGGCGGCGAGTTCGGGCCGCTCGGTGACCTGGACCATGAGCTGCGGGTCCATGGCCTCGACCACGGTCCCGTTCGCTGCGGTGCGGACCACCACGTTGCAGGGCAGCAACAGGCCGATCCGGCGGTCCACGCCGAGCGCGCGGTGCGCCAGCGGCGGGTTGCAGGCGCCGAGGATGAGGTAGTCCTCCGTCTCCTCGCCGAGCTTGGCCCGCATGGTGGCCTGCACGTCGATCTCGGTCAGGATGCCGAAGCCCTGCTCGGCGAGGGCGGCGCGTACGCGCTCGACCGTCTCGGCAAAAGGGATGTCGAGGGTGATGGTGATGCCGTAGTCCATGTCGTCTCCCATGGTCGAAGGGACGGGCGGACGGGTGCTGCCGCCCGGGGTCGTGCGGTCGATGACGGGGCGCGCCACGCTCAGGTGCGTGGCCGGCGCGTTCCCGTCCGACCGCGCCGCCCGCCACCGAGACGGTGTCGAAGCCGTGGCGCCCGAGGATCTCGGCGGCGACCGGGCCCGGTCCCCCGAGACGCAGATCAGCAACACCTGACCCGCCCCGGCAGGGGACGGTCAGGCCAGAGCGAGGAAGAGCTTTTCGAGTTCGGCTTCGGTCATCGGTGGTGCGTCGCCGTCGGCGGTCGCCATGCACTGGCGCATTCCGCTGGCCACGATCTTGAATCCGGCCCGATCCAGAGCCCGGGAGACCGCGGCCAGCTGGGTCACCACGTCCTTGCACTCGCGCCCCGCCTCGATCATCGCGATCACCCCGGCGAGCTGCCCCTGCGCCCGGCGCAACCGGTTCAGAACCGCGCCGACCGCATCATCGTCGACCTGCATACCAGCCACCTCCCTAGTGGAACCTCACTGACGAGCATACCCGAGGGGGTATACCGGGGCGCGACGCCCTGATCCGCGAGGATCGCCCGGCCTCCACGTCGGCGTAGTCGCCGGCAGGGACACGGCACGGCTGCCCCGGCCGCCCGACCGACGCCCGGACCTGGGCCGCGACCGGACGACCGGTCGCGGCCCTTCGCGGTTCCCGTTCAGCAGCAGCCCCCGGAGGCCGTGACCTCCTCGATCGGGGCGCCGATGCCGATCGCCACCGGGACGGGGGCAGCGACCGGAGCCCCGCAGCACCCGTCGGCGTCCCGTGCGGCGGCCGGGTCGTCGAAGAGGCCGGCGCCGCCGCAGACCCCGGTCTCGGGCAGTGTGAGTTCGACGCGCTCGGCGGCCTCCTGGTCGCCGGCGAGGTGAGCGGCGATGGAGCGGACCTGCTCGTAGCCGGTCATGGCGAGGAAGGTCGGGGCGCGGCCGTAGGACTTCATGCCGACCAGGTGGACGCCCCGCTCGGGGTGGGACAGCTCGTTGACGCCGTGCGGGTAGACGGTGCCGCAGGAGTGCTGATTGGGGTCGATCAGCGGTGCGAGCGCGGCCGGGGCCTGGAGGCGCTCGTCCAGGCCGAGCCGCAGCTCGGCCAGGAAGGACAGGTCCGGGCGGAGGCCGGTCAGGACGATGACCTCGTCCAGGCCCTCGACCCGGCGGCCCTCCTCGGCGACGAGGGCGAGCCTGCCGTCGGCGGCCTGCTCCAGGGCGGCGGTGCGGAAGCCGGTGACGGCGCTTGCGTGACCGTTGTCGACCGCCGCCTTCGCGGCGAGCCCGAGGGCGCCGCGGGCGGGGAGCTGGTCGGCGCCGCCGCCGCCGAAGGTCGAGCCGGTGATGCCACGGCGCAGAACCCACACGGCGTGGGTGCCGGACTCCTGCTCGGCGAGGTCGGCGAGTGCGGCCAGCGCGGTGAAGGCGGAGGCGCCGGAGCCGACGACAGCGGTGCGCTTGCCCGCGTACCGGGCACGGACCGCAGGGTCCTTCAGATCGGGCACGCGGTAGGAGACGCGGGCGGCGTGGGCCTTCTCGCCGATGGCCGGCAGGCCGTCGGCGCCGAGGGGGCCGGGGGTGGACCAGGCGCCGGAGGCGTCGATGACCGCGGCGGCGGTGATCCGCTCCTCGGTGCCGTCGGCGCGGGTGGCGTGGACGGTGAAGGGCTGGTCCTCGCGGCCGGAGTCGACGACGCGGTCGCGTCCGGCCCGGGCGACGCCGGTCACCGTCGTGTCGTAGCGGACCTTGTCGCCCAGGGCGTCGGCGAGCGGCCGCAGGTACAGCTCCACCCAGTCGGCGCCCGACGGGTAGGAGGTGGGCTCGGGGCGGGTCCAGCCCGTGCGGGCGAGGATCTTCTCCGCGGCGGGGTCGACGAGCTCGGCCCAGGTGGAGAACAGCCGCACGTGGCCCCACTCGCGCACCGCGGCGCCGGCCGCCGGACCAGCTTCGACGACCAGGGCGGGCAGGCCGCGTTCGGTGAGGTGGGCGGCGGCGGCGAGCCCGATCGGGCCGGCACCGATGACGAGGACGGGCAGGTCGGAGCCTTCGGACATGGCGGTGGTCCCCTTCGCGACGAGCGGGTCGGCGGTGACCGCCACCCCACTTGATTCGACAAACGTCGATGTAATGACGCTCCCGACCTTGCACCCTGGATCGATGGATGTCAATGTAGACGCATGTCGAATCCGGAGCCGGCGGTCCTGACGCCCGAAGCCGTGCCGTGCTGCCCGCCGATCACCTCGGCCGAGCTGCCCGAACAGGACGCGGTGCGGATGGCGGCGATGTTCAAGGCGCTGTCCGACCCGGTCCGGCTGCGGCTCTTCTCGAAGATCGCCTCGCATCCGGGCGGCGAGGCGTGCGTGTGCGACATCCAGGACGTCGGCGTCTCCCAGCCGACCGTCTCCCACCACCTGAAGAAGCTCCGCGAGGCCGGGCTGCTGACCAGCGAACGCCGGGGCACCTGGGTCTACTACAAGGTCGCACCGTCCGTGGTGGCCGGCATGGCCGCCCTCCTCGACCTGAACCGCTGACCCGCCGGCCGAAGGAGCACGCGGTGCCGCACGCCGTCGTCACGCTCGCCCCGATGGGGCCCGAGCACGCCGAGCAGGTCCTCGCGATCTACCGGGCGGGCATCGAGGAGGGCAACGCCACCTTCGAGACCACCGCTCCCGCGTGGGACGTCTTCGACGCGGCCCGGGCTGCCCGAGCACCGGCACGTCGCGCTGGGCCCGGCCGGCGAGGTGCTGGGCTGGGCCGCCGTGAGCGCGGTCTCCGCCCGGCCCGCGTACGCGGGGGTGGTCGAGCACTCCGTCTACGTTCACCCCGGGTTCCGCGGCTTCGGTGTCGCCGGCGCCCTGCTGGAGGCACTGATCGCCTCCACCGAAGCGGCCGGCATCTGGACCATCCAGTCCGGGGTGTTCCCGGAGAACACCGCCAGCCTCGCCCTCCACGCCGGAGCCGGGTTCCGGGTGGTCGGCACCCGCGAGCGTGTCGCCCGCCATCACGGCACCTGGCGCGACGTCCTGCTGATCGAACGCCGCAGCCCCGCCATCACCTGATCCGCCCGCCGCACGGCGACGGCCCCACCCCTTCCGGAGCGGGGCCGCCGCGCCGCGGCAGAGGTGCGGCTACGTGGCCGCAGCGGCCCGGCGGCGCCGGTCGAAGATCAGGGCGACCAGCAGCAGGCCCACCGCGCCGCCGACCAGCTGCATGCCGATGAAGCCCGGAACGGAGCTCGGGGCGATACCGGCGAACGTGTCGGTGAACGCCCGTCCGATCGTCACCGCCGGGTTGGCGAAGGAGGTGGAGGAGGTGAACCAGTACGCGGCGCCGATGTAGGAGGCGACCGCGGCGGGTGCGAACCGCAGGTGGCCGGTCTTCGCGAGGCCGAAGATCAGCATCACCAGGCCTGCGGTGGCGACGACTTCACCGAGCAACAGGTGCCCGGCCGAGCGGTCGTGCGTCGACCACTTCACCCATGCCCGGCCGAACATCGCGTCCGCCAGGATCGCCCCGCCGATCGCGCCGACGATCTGCGCCGGGATGTAGGCGGCGACCTCGCGCGGACCCAGGCCCTTCGGGTCCTTGCGGCCGGTCCACCACTCGGCCAGCGTCACCACCGGGTTGAAGTGCGCGCCGGAGACCGGGCCGAGCAGCAGGATCAGCACGCCCAGGCCGAAGACGGTGGCCAGCGAGTTGGCCAGCAGCTGCACGCCGACGTCCCGGCTGAGCCCGGTGGCCTGGACGCCGGAGCCGACGACGACCGCGACCAGGGCCGCGGTGCCCACCAGCTCGGCCGCCACCCGATTCAGCAGCGGGATCGCCGGCGGCTCGACGGCAGGGGGGAACCTCCGGTCGGAGACCGGGGGAGGCTCGGCCTCAGCGTAGGATCCGGCCTCGACCATGGCGCTCAACGGGTACTCCTCGTACGGGGCGGGACGGCCGCCGGGGGGTGGATCGGGGTGGATCGGGGTGGTTCAGCAGGACCGCTTGCGGCCTTCCGCGGCGGCGTCACGGGCGGTGGCGGCCAGCCCGGCGAACTCCGCGGCGACGGCCCCCAAGGCGTCGGCGCGGACTTTGTAGTACGTGAAGCGCCCACAGGGCTCGGTGTCGACCAACCCGGCGTCGCGCAGGATCTTCAGGTGGTTCGACAGGTTGGTCTGCCGGGCACCGGTCTCCTCGACCAGATGCGTCGTGCACAGCGCCTCCTCGGCGAGGAGCGCGATGATCTGCATCCGGAGCGGGTCGGCCAGAGCCTTCAACACATCACTGTCGACTGATGTCACCATGGGCTGATACGTTACCCGTGCCGGGCCCGCGAAGCGAGCCCCCGTCCTCCCGGCCGCCACCAGGGCGCCTGCGCGTCTTCTTCACCGCGCCCCTCCCCGGCCTCCGGCCGGGAGCTGCCCCCAGCCCCGAAGGACCGGACGCCCGGATGACCGACCACCCGCCGCCGGCGCCGGATCCGAGCCCGCACCGACCGAAGGAACCCGACACGATGCCAGCTCCCGCCGCCTCCGTGCTGTTCGTCTGCATCCACAACGCCGGCCGCTCGCAGATGGCCGCCGGCTTCCTGCGCCACCTCGCGGGAGACCGCGTCGAGGTCCGCTCCGCCGGATCCGTCCCCGGCGACCAGGTCAACCCCGCCGCCGCCGCGGCGATGGCCGAGTTGGGCATCGACATCTCCGACCAGACCCCGAAGATCCTCACCACCGAGGCCGTCCAGGCGTCCGACTACGTCATCACCATGGGCTGCGGCGACGCCTGCCCGTACTTCCCCGGCAAGACGTACCTCGACTGGAAGCTGGACGACCCGGCCGGCCAGGGCGTCGAGGCCGTCCGCCCCATCCGCGACGAGATCAAGGGCCTCATCGAGGGCCTGATCGCCGAGATCGACGCCGAGCCCGCACAGGAGAGCTGACCCTCCCGTGACCGACACCGCCCGGACCGGCGCCGACGCGCCGTCGGGGCAGCGGTTTCCCGGCCCCGCCACCGCGACGACCGGTGCTCCGCCCCCCGGTGGGCGGCGGAGCACCGGTCGTCGGTGCGGCACGGCTAGAAGGTGAGGTTCCAGGCGTCGATCGTGCCGGTGTCGCCGGAGGCGCCGTCCTTCACCCGGAGCTTCCAGGTGCCGTTGGCCGCGCTCGCGGAGGCGTTCACGGTGTACGTCTTGGCGACGTTGTCGGCGCTGTCGCCGTTGGCGAAGTCCTCCAGAAGGTAGACCGTGCCGTCCGGGGCGACCAGCGAGATCACCAGGTCACCGCAGTAGGTGTGCTTGATGTCCACGCCGACCTTCAGCGTCGCCGGGGCGTTGCCGGTGACGCCGGTGACGGCGATCGGGCTCTCCACCGTGGCGTTGTCGGCGATCGCCGCGCCGGTCAGGTTCTCGAAGTACTTGCCGGCCGGCGGCGTGGTGGTGCCGTTGACCGCCTTCAGCGCGTCGACCTGGCCCTCGCCGAAGAACGCGTTGTTCGCGGTGGTGCCGGTGCAGCGAGCGTCCGAGGCGGGGCAGGCCACGTCGCCGGCCTGGGTGGCCAGCCGGGCCCGGATGCCGGCCGGGGTGAGCGTCGGGCCGGCGCTCACGAGCAGCGCGGCCACGCCCGTGACGTGCGGGGAGGCCATCGAAGTGCCGCTCTTGGTGCCGTACTTGCCGCCGGGCAGGGTCGAGTACGCGCCGTTGGAGCCGTCGCCGCCGGGCGCGGCGACGTCGATGACGCCCTTGCCGAAGTTGGAGTACGAGGCCTTCACGCTGCCGCTGCCCATCGCGGCGACGGTCACCACGCCCGGCAGCTCGGTCGGGATGTCCAGGCAGGCGTTGGTGATCGTCCGGGTGACCGGGGTCGAGTCGTTCGGGCTCTCGCTGTCGGTCGTCTTGTTGGCGAGGTCGTAGTTCGAGTTGCCGGCCGCCGCCACCTGCAGCGAGCCCTTGTTCTCGGCGTACTCCTGGGCGCGCTTGACGCCCTCGATGATGGCCGCCTGGTCGACGTTGTCCGGGCAGTTGAACTGCCACGGGTCGGTGTAGTAGCTGTTGTTGGTCACCTTGAAGCCGTGGTCGCCGGCCCAGGCCAGCGGAACACTCTGGCACCCTACCTGACCTGCGGGCGCAGCCAAGCAGATACACAGCGCTCGCTTCAATCCTCAACCGCCCCGAAGGTGATCGCCCTGCCCTACGGGTCAAGGTCGCGATCGTGGTCTTCCGGAGAACGACTGCTCCTTCGTGCCTGACCCGACGAACGACGTCCATCCACCAGGAGCTCCGGTCGCGTCCGCGAGCGACCCGATTGGTAACCGCCCCGCTGTTTTCACCCCATCGGGGGATTGTCGGTGCACATGGTTCCTGCACAATCCGCCCTTGCGCTATCAAGGTTCCACCCGTCTACCACTGGGAGGATCACCTATGGCTCGTCGCTCGGCCGTTCTGATCGCAGGCCTGCTCACCTTTGGTGCAACGACCCTCGTCACCCCCATGGATCCCGTTGCCTCGGCCGTCGTCGCCCGCCACTGCACCAGCGACGCCTGCACCGGTAAGAACCCCAAGGTCGAGGGGTGTGACACAGATGCGGAAACGCTGACGACGGTCCGCGCAACCAGTGGTGGACCGACCGTGGAGTTGCGTCGTTCGAGAACGTGCAGTGCGGCGTGGATCCGCTTCAGCACCACCGCAACCGACGATTGGAAGGCGAAGCTCGACATCCAGGGCCACGATCCGTACGTGATCAACGCGTCGCCGAGCTACCCCGCTTACTCCCCGATGGTGGGCACCAGCAAGTCCTATCGTGCCTGTGTCAAGGAGTACATGGACGCCCACGATCGCTGGGCATGCACGCCGAAATGGTACTGATCTCCTACCAAAGCCGAAGCGGAAGCGGCAGCTGCCGACCCTGATGCGGAAACGTCCGAGGGTCCGGCCGGCACCAGTGGGACGACTCAGGCGGAGCCGACAGTGCGCAGCCACGAAGTGACGCGCCGGGGGCGTGGGCGAGAGTCAGCTGATCGCCAGCCCTTATCGGCCACTGGAGCGCATCGGCAGTGGTGGCACGGGCAGAGCACCGCACAGCAGAGCAACGCCGCAACGCCGTCTGACAGTGAGGATGTTCATGAGCGTCTCCCCGGCGGGGTCTGACCCACTCTCTGACTGACCCAGGGTCCTCAACGGCATGTGTCAGCTCCGCCCGGGAGGCGTTCGTGTGCATCCACCGGCCCGGCCTGCGTGACTTCATAAGAGCCTGGCCAGAGGCCCCATCACTGTCCTGTCCGCCCGCCGGACCGGTGGCTGCCGCCCTGACCGGTTCAATTCGACACCCTGGTACTGGTGGGGGTGGAGGGCACCGGAGCCTACGGGGCCGGCCCCCCGTGTCCCCGCCGCTGCTGCCCGTTGCCCGGCGCTCAGTGTTCCGGTGCGCGGTCCGGGCGGGGCAGCAGGAACGAGGCGGCGAGGGCTGCCGCGAGCAGGCCGGTCCCGGCCCACAGCGTGGTCTGGAGGGTCGCGCTGTAGCCGGTGACCTGGTCGACGGCACCGTCGATCCGGCCGTCGAGCGTGCCGAAGAAGGCGGTGCCCAGGATCGCGACGCCCAGTGCGCTGCCGAGCTGCTGGACGGCGGTGATGGTCCCGGAGGCCGAGCCGCTCTCGTGCGGTTCGACGGCGCCGAGCACGGTGTCGAAGAACGGTCCCATGACCAGGCCCATGCCCAGGCCCGCGAGGACCAGTGCCGGGGCGAGCTGCCACGGCGTCACACCCATGCCGACCGTGTTCAGGGTGACGGCGAGGGTGGCCAGGCCCAGGGCCATGACCACGAGACCGGTCTGGATGACCCGGCGCCCGAGCCGCTCAAGGATGCCGAACCGCTCGGCGACCTGGATCGCGGCGAAGCCGAGCACCATCCCCAGCGACCAGGGCAGGCTCGCCAGGCTGGCCTTCAGCGGCGTGAGGCCGAGGCCGGACTGCAGGAACAGGCTGAGCACCAGCGAGAAGCCGGCCACCGATGCGAAGAACACCGCACCGGTCACCAGCCCTGCGGAGAAGGCCCGCTTGCGGAACAGGCCCGGCACCACGAGCGGATCGCCGCCCGCCCGGGCCACCCGCAGCTCGTACCGGCCGAAGACCGCGAACAGCCCGATCCCGGCCGCCATCGACACGAACGTCCAAGCCGGCCAGCCGAGTTCACGGCCCTGAACCAACGGCAGCACCAGCAACAACGCGGCCGATGAGGCCAGAGCGGCGCCCGCGAGGTCGAGCCGGGGCCGCCGCGCGGAGCGGGACTCCGGCAGGAACTTCCAGCCGCCCAGCAGGGCGAGCAGGCCCAGCGGCAGGTTGACCAGGAAGATCATGCGCCAGCCGGAGCCGAAGAAGTCGGCATCGACCAGAGCGCCGGCCAGCACCGGGCCGCCCACCGTCGACACGGCCATCACCGGGCCGAACAGCCCGAACGCCCGCCCGACCTCCGGCCCGTCGAACATCTCCTTGATGATGCCCAGGCCCTGAGGGATCATCACCGCACCGAACAGGCCCTGCAGTCCGCGCGCGCCGACCAGCATCCCCGGCGACCAGGACACCGCACAGAGCAGCGAGGCAGCGGTGAAGCCGAGCGCGCCGACCAGGAACATCCGCTTGCGGCCCACGATGTCACCGAGACGTCCGCCGGTGATCAGGCCCACCGCCATCGCCAGCGCGTAAGCGGCTCCCAGCCACTGCATCGTGGCAGCGCCGCCGCCCAGGTCGGCCCGGATCGAAGGTGCCGCGACATTGGCGATCAACGCGTCCAGCATGTCCATCGCCTCGGCGGCGAGCAGCACCCAGAGCGCCACCCAGCGCCACCGGTACGGTGCACGGGAGGCCTGCTCGGCCGGCCGACCAGCGGCGGGAACCGGGGTGCGGACGGCGACGCCGTCCACGGGAAAGTCAGACACAGAGGTCCCTTTCTCAGAAAGATCACGAGAGAAAGAGACGCACCGGGCACTACCGGCAAGCCGGTGTGCTGAGAGCGCAAGCCCCGCCCGGACTAACCAATACCGGGAACCGTGTTTTCGCGCGTCACTACCGAACCACCGTAACAGACAGCCCCGAAGACGCCCCTGGCAAGCAATGCCTGCCGGCTGCGCCCAGGGGCTGCTGCGCGAGGTGTCGGACGATCATGATGATCCGACGGTCCGGGCGGCGCGGTTGCGGCGATCGATGGACGCGCACGGCCACCTCATCGGGCGGGGCTACGGCGTCACTGGCGTGCCATGGCGATGCGGAGCCGTTCCTCGGGCTGGATCAGGTGGCCGGGGTCACCGGGTTCGGTGTCGATCTGGACCCAGTGGATGTCGCCGGTGAAGGCACCGTTCGGGCTGTCGTAGTCCGGTGCCACGGGGGTGCCGGCGTCCTGGCCGACGTCGGCGGTCTCGTCGGCGGAGAACAGGAAGGCGAGGGTGCGTTCGACCCGGCCTTCGCCGACCTGCTCGCCGTCGTAGGCCAGCGTGACGGTGCCGCCCTTGCCGAGGCCGCCGCCGTCGTAGGCGAAGTCCATCCGGACCTGGTGGTCGCCGGCGGGGATCGGCCGGTCCGCCTCCACCACGGTGAGGTCCAGCCCGCAGAGGTTGTAGGCGAAGCGGGCGCGGCCCTGCTTGGTGTAGAGGCTCCAGCCGCCGAAGCTGCCGCCCTGGCAGAGGACGACGCCGCCGGCCCGGTCGTCGGGGCAGGTGAGCTTCGCGGTGATGGAGAAGGACTTGTTCTTGACGTTGATCAGGCTGTTCTCACTGAGGCGGCCCATCCCGGGGTACAGGACCTGGGAGCGGCCCGTGACCAGTTCGGGACGTCCGGCGAGGTCGGAGTTCATCCGCTCGACGACCCGGTCGTCCATCGGGAGCACGTTGTAGCGGGCGGCCTCGATGAGCCACAGGCGCTGCAGGTGGCGGAGCTTGTCCGGCATCCGTGCGGCCAGGTCATGCGCCTGGGTCCAGTCGGTGGAGCCGTCGTAGAGCTCCCACACGTCGTCGTCGAAGAGCAGGTTCTGTCCCGGGCCCAGGACCCAGGGGGTGCGGTGCTTGGTGACGGCGGACCAGCCCCGGTGGTAGATGCCCCGGTTGCCCAGCATCTCGAAGTACTGGTGGTCGTGCCGCTCGGGGGCGTCGGCGTCGTTGAAGGTGTAGAGCATCGAGGTGCCCTCCATCAGCGACTGCTGGACACCGTTGACCATGGTCGGTTCCGGGATGCCGGTGGCCTCCAGGATCGTGGGGGCGACGTCGATCACGTGGGAGAACTGGTGGCGCGTCCCGCCGGCGGAGGTGATGCCGCGCGGCCAGTGCACGATCGTGCCGTTGCGGGTGCCACCCCAGTGCGAGGCCACTTGCTTGGTCCACTGGTACGGGGTGTCCATGGCGTGTGCCCAGCCGACAGCGTAGTGGTTGTAGGCCTCCGGGGTGCCGAACTTGTCGATCCGCTCCGCCAGGTACTCCGGCGTCTCGACGTCGGCCAGGGCGTTGAAGGCGAGCATCTCGTTGAAGGTGCCGCGCAATCCGCCCTCACCGGAGGCACCGTTGTCGCCGGTGATGACGTACACCAGCGTGTCGTCGAGGATGCCGAGCTCCTCGATCGCGTCGACCAGGCGGCCGACGTGGTGGTCGGTGTGGGTCAGGAAGCCGGCGTAGACCTCCATCTGGCGGGCGAGGACGGGCCGCAGCTCGGGAGCGACCTCCTCCCAGGCCGGGATCTCCTCGTGCCGGACCGTCAGTTCCGCGTCCTGCGGGACGACCCCGAGGTCCCGCTGGCGGGCCAGGGTCTCCTCGCGGACGGCGTCCCAGCCCTGGTCGAAGCGGCCGCGGTAGCGGTCGGCCCACGCCTTCGGCACGTGGTGCGGCGCGTGGGTCGCCCCGGGCGCGAAGTAGCAGAAGAACGGCCGGTCGGACATCAGGCTCTTCTGCTGGCGCACCCAGGCGATGGCCCGATCGGTGAGGTCCTCGGTGAGGTGGTAGCCCTCCTCCGGGGTCTTCGCCGGCTCCACCGGGGTGGTGCCCTCGAACAGGGCGGGACTGTACTGGTTGGTCTCGCCACCGATGAAGCCGTAGAAGTGCTCGAAGCCGCCGCCGCCGGAGGGCCACGCGTCGAACGGCCCGGCCGGGCCGGTCTGCCAGACCGGCACCTCGTGGCACTTGCCGAACTGCGCCGTCGAATAGCCGTTGAGGCGCAGGATCTCCGCGATCGGGGCCTTGGTGTTGGGCCGCACGGAGCTGTACCCGGGAGCGGAGGTGGCCATCTCCGTGATGCCCCCCATGCCGACCGAGTGGTGGTTGCGCCCGGTCAGCAGGGCCTGCCGCGTGGGTGAGCACAGTGCGGTGGTGTGGAAGCGGGTGAACCTGAGGCCCCCGGCGGCCAGCCGGTCGAAGACCGGCGTCTCGCACGGCCCGCCGAACGCGCTCGGAGCACCGAAGCCGACGTCGTCCAACATGATCACCAGAACGTTCGGCGCGCCCTCTGGCGGCAGCAGCACCTCGATGGGCGGGAACGCCGTGTCGGGGTCCTTCGCATCGTAGGTGACCGGCCCGGGCCGGGGCAGGTCGGGAACGGGAAGGATCTGGCGCTGCACATCGGCCATCAGGGGCCCTTTCTCTCTGCGACGGTCGTACGGACGGGCCGTCCGGCCCCCGAGGGTGCGGTGACGCCGACGGATCCCCGCGGAATGCCAGGTGGCGCTTCCTACCGTGCGCGTCGCCGCGGCCCGCAGCAAGGCGACTCGCAGAGCACCGTCACACGGGCAGCGCGGACCACCCGGCGGGGCCGCCGGAACCGGCGACGACACACCCCGGCGTGGCGGACGGGAGGAGCCGCCGGATGCGGTGCCCACCGGTGGAGAATGACCCCGCAGCGCGCCCGGGCGATCCCTCGGACCTCCGCGGTCGGATCACCTCCCCGGCACGGCCGACGTGGCGACGGGCACCGACCGAGGAAGGCCGAGCACCGGCATGACAGACGAGCGACCCGCCTGCTGCGCGCCCGGCCGACCGGGCCGGACGGCCTGCGCCCCGGACGTCCTGGCACACCGGAACCCGGCAACGGAGCCCGTGCACCTCCCCGGCACGGCCGTCCGCCTGCCGGGTGGCATCTTCCGCATGGGCAGCACCGACGCCCTCGCCTACCCCGGCGACGGAGAAGGCCCGGTCCGCCAAGTCCGGGTCAGCCCGTTCGCCATCGACCCCCATTGCGTCAGCAACGCCCGGTTCCGGGTCTTCGTCGAGGCCACCGGCCACATCACCGAGGCCGAACGCCACCGGGTCTCGTTCGTGTTCGGCGGGCTGCTCCCCGATGACTTCCCGCCCACCCGCGGTGTCGCGGCGGCCCCGTGGTGGCGCGAGGTCCCCGGCGCCGACTGGCGCCACCCGGAGGGCCCCCACTCCGACCTGACCGACCGTGAGAACCACCCGGTGGTCCACGTCTCCTGGCACGACGCGGCCGCGTACTGCGCCTGGGCCGGACGCCGGCTCCCCACCGAGGCCCAGTGGGAGTACGCCGCACGCGGCGGCCTGGAGCAGATGCCCTTCCCCTGGGGTGACGACCTGACCCCAGGTGACCGGCACCGGATGAACGTCTGGAACGGCACCTTCCCCCACCACAACACCCGCGAGGACGGCCACCCGGGCACCTGTCCCGTCGACGCCTTCGAACCCAACGCCTACGGCCTGTACAACATGACCGGGAACGTGTGGGAGTGGACCGCTGACCGGTTCCACCCCACCTGGCACACCACCGGACCCCGAACCGACCCGACCGGCCCGCCCACCGGCACCGCCCGCGCCCTGCGCGGCGGGTCCTACCTCTGCCACGCCTCCTACTGCCGCCGCTACCGCGTCAGCGCCCGCATGGGCAACACCCCCGACTCCTCCACCGGCAACATCGGCTTCCGGTGCGCCGACCCGGACGGGCCGTAGCGCCGAACCGCACTCCAGCTACCGCCGGGCAGCCGCGGGGCATCACCCCGCCCACCACAGACAGACAAACCCGGTCGTGCCGACGGCGCAGCAGGCCGCCGCGCCCGACGAGTGACCGGACCGGCTCCCCGTGGAACCCCCAGCGACATCCCTCGTGCCACAGCGCCCCGACATCGGCGGCACCGCCACGGTGCACCCCGCGCCCCCACCGCTTCGGCATCGCCGGAGAGCTGCATCCAAGCGCTGCGGACGGTTCCTCATGGGGACGCCGGCGGCGGTTCCGATGCCGTCACGGGGGCGGGGGCGAGTCGGAGCGAGAGGACGTAGGAGACCACGACCGCGACGATGACGAGCGGCATGACGGTGAGGCCCTGCGTTCCCAGCAGCAGGGTGGCCAGCAGGACCGCGGTCATCGGCAGTTTCAGCATCGCCACGCACATCGCCCCGACGCCCATCGCGAAGCCGGATGTCACGTCCAGTCCGGGTAGATGGGCAAGGGCCAGTCCGCCGGCACCTCCCACGAACATCGACGGAAAGACCGGGCCGCCGCGGAAACTGCTGAGCGAGAGGCTGTAGGCGACGGCCTTGCAGACCACGAGGACCACCAGGGTGCCGGCCGTGTACCCGGCCTGACCGGCCAGCAGGGGGCCGAGCGCGTCCTGGCCGGAGTACAACACTTCGGATGCCCCGTTGCCCGTCCACGTGGCGTACACCAGGGCGGTCACTCCCACGAGCGCGCCGGTCAGGACGGTGACCACCACCCGTCGCCGGTCGACCCGGGCCTGCAGGAACAGAGCTGACCGGTGGATCCCTGCGCCGAGGACGGCCGAGGCGACGCCGATGGCGAGGGCCCAGCCGAAGCCGGCGATGTCGGGGCGGTCGGCCTGCGGCACCTGGCCGAGGACCAGCGAGTACGTGCCCAGGCCGGTCCACGAATCCAGGCCGGTGAAGATCAGTGCGCCGATGCCGGCCGCGAGGAGGCCCGGCGCCAGGATGATCCCCATCATGGCGCCTCCGATGCCGGCCGCCTCCATCAGGAGGAACGCTCCGAGCAGCGGCGAGCCCAGCAGCGTGCTGACGGCCGCGAAGCTCCCCGCGGCCCCCAGCACGGCACTCGCGTTCGGCTGAAGGTCGCGCTTCGCCGCCCGGACGGCGAACACCGCCAAGCCGCCGCCGAGCGCGATGAGCGGCGCCTCCGGCCCGATCACCGCGCCTGCTCCCAGTGACGCCACCGCGGCGAGCGCGATACCGGGCAGCTCCGCCGCCGACGGCGCTCCCTTGGCGACCAGGCCCTCGGCCGGTTTGTGTCCACCCGACCCAGGCAGGTAGCGGATGGTCAGCGCCACCAGCAGCCCGGCCAGCGCGAGCAGCGGGATCGGCCACCAGGACGGCGTTCCGTCGAATCCCAGGCCCCTGGGGAGGTCGGTGTAGGTCAGCGACTGGAGCTCGGACACGAGCGCGAGGAAGCCGAACGCGGCTGCGGAGATCGGGATCCCGAGCAGCGCCGTCATGACCAGCAGGACCGCGTACCCACGGGTGCGGATCACCGCGAAGGGATCCGGCGGTGCGGCGGCGGGCGGTCCGACGGGTGTGGCCGGCATGCTCATCGTCTCCTCAACACCGGGAGCCATCCCGAACACGTCGGTCGCAGGGCTCCGTACCGTGGTATCACGCACAGCGGGAGGCACGGCGTCACCGCTGCGCGACTGCCCGACGATCCGGCGAAGGTCATTCCCCCGGCTCAGCGCTGTGCGCGGAGTGGCCTACCGGCGCACGTTCACCGGCCGGGTGCTTTGGGGCACCGTCCCAGCACCGGCCGTTTCGGTGGCGGACCGCTCCGGAACTCGGCCGGGGGTGTTCGAAGCCCGGCATCGCGGGCGAGGTCCGACCGGGCGCCGCCACTGCATGGTGAACCGCTCCGCGATCACCCTCAAGCTGCTCACCTACGCGCCCACCGGCGCACCGGTGGGCGCGGCCACCATGGGCCTGCCCGAGCAGGTCGGCGGCGAGCGCAACTGGGACTACCGCTACACCTGGGTCCGCGACGGCTCGCTCTCCGAGCGCTGGTCCCGTACTTCGCGGGTCGTTGATTTGGATGGATCGGGTGTCCCGGTGGCCCCGGCCCGACCGGCGGCGCCCGGCGGCGCAGTCGGGGTACTCGACGCCCCGACCGGCGGGGCGTCCTCGCGCAGCTCCCTAGCGGAGCCCTCACGGCCTCCCAGGGGCCCGTCCAGCACGGCGGGCGGCTTGGCGCCGGTGGCCTGGAGGGCTGCCTGGCCCTTGCGCTCGGCAGCTTCGCTCTTGAGCTTCTGCTCACGCTGCAGGTGGCACTCGTAGCAGCGGCCAGGACGTTCACGGTCGGGTGCTCTGAGTGGGCGTCCCTCAGCATCGCTCATACGCTCGGTAGTGGCATCAGCACCTATTGCTACACACAGCGGAGGCATGTCATGACGTTCATGGGGAAGCACCGGTTCGCTGGCAGCCACACGGAGAAGACGATCCTGAAGCTCTCATGGGAGGGCGAGTTCTTCGGCGTGGGCCTCTTCGAAGAACTCGCCAGGATGTATCCCGAGCATGCCAACGAGATGACGGCCTGCGCGACGATGGAGTGGTTCAACACCCACTACTGCGAGCCCTTCGCCCACGACGCCGGCATTCACGTCACCCTGGAGGAGGCCGAGAAGCTCGGACGGGAAGGGGCGGCGTTGGCGCGGCACTACCGCACGTTCGAAAAGATCGCGAAGGCCACGGTCGAAGAGACCAAAGAGGTCGATCCGCTGTTCAAGCAGCTCGGCAAGGGCGCCGGCACCCCTGAGCTGAAGACGCTCGGAGAGGACCTGCTCGCGCATGAGAACGCGATGCGCGACTGGATGCGCTCCGAGCTGGACGGGAAGTCCGACGGCGCCGCGAAGGTCTTCGCCTACCTCGAACGTCACGGGATCTCGCGACAGGACGCCGTGACCCCGCGCGAGGACAGAGAAGACTCCGCGGGGGACAAGCAGCAGCTCGTCCTCGCGTTCTTCGACAGTGAGGATGCCGCCGACCAGGCCGCGAAGGCCCTCAAGGGCTGGGAGAAGGCCACCGAGTACATGAAGCTCGATGCGATCGGCGTGCTCGTCAAGGACAAGGACGGCAAGGTCAAGCAGCACAAGCTGGGGAGGAAGGCCGGCAAGCGCGGCATGGGGGCCGGCGTCGCCCTGGGCCTGATCGCGGCGATCCCCACCGGCGGGGTGTCCCTGCTCGGAGGTGTCCTCGGAGGAGGGGCCGCCGGCGGGATCATCGGCGAGTTCTTCCACAAGGGCCTCAAGATGACCGACGAGGACGTGGCGCGCATCGGCCGCGAGCTCGACGCGGGCCACGCCGCGGTGGGCGTACTCACCTGGGACGACGAGACCGAGGCCGTGGCAGCGAAGCTCAAGGACCAGGGCGGGACCCCCCAGACCCACGAGGTGGCCAAGGTGACGGCGCAGGGCCAGTAGTGTCCTGGCCGGAGATCCGTCGGCAGAACCGGGCGAGGGAGTCGAGGAGCTCGTCGGCGGAGGCCGGGGCGGAACATCTGGTCGGTGAGGAAGCCGAGTCGGCGCTCCAGCTGGTTGATCCAGTCGGTTCATGTGAGTCGTCGTTGGCCCGGCTGTCCGGACAGGTTCAGACGTCGGGCCTGCCTACTCCGATGGACGCGCGGTATGCCGCCCGCCCGGGGCCAGCAGGACGACCGTGTCCCCCGGCCGGGCCAGCGGTGTGTTGCCTTCCGTGACCGGATCGAGGCGGCCGTCCCGCCGTACCAGGAACAGCTGACGGTAGCCGGGCGGCAGGGCATCACCGGCCGGCTGCGCCAGGACGGCCGCCCCTTGCTCGTACCTGCGGGAGAAGGTCGGCCAGGTCATATCCGCCCCGAACAGGATCTCGCCCCCGATGAACGGCGCCACCACGCCATGGCTCTCGGGCGGTGCGTTGAGTCGGTGGACCGTCCCTTCCACACTGCCGCGCAGAATCGTCGCCGCCAGGACGTTGAAGTCGTCCTCGGCGGTGAGGAAGTACACCGCCGTGATGCCCTCCAGTTCGGCGCCACCACCGGTAGCGGCGGCCAGCAGCTCACCGGGCGCCAGCTCGATCCCGGCCTGCGTGATGCGTTCGCGCTGCTCCTTCTCCCCTGCCCACATCAGCACCTCCAGCCGCGCCGACCGCAGGGCCACACCCAGGTGGACCACCCAGGGGTCGCCGCCGACCAGCAGCGGACGCGAGCGGGACGGGCGCACGACGCCCAGGCGCCGGGCCACGGGCGCGGCGGTCAGGCCGTAGAGCGTCACGGTCGCGACGATGACCACGAAAGTGGCGGGGAGGATCTTCGACGCGCCGCCGATCCCCTTGGCCACCAGGCCGGCCGAGAACGTCGATGCGGTAGCGGCCGCGACGATGCCGCGCGGCGCCATCCAGCCGATGAAGCCCCGCTCGCCATGCGTCAGGTCGGTGCCAAGGGTGGAGGCCGCCGCGACCAGCGGCCTGACGGCAAGCACCAGAATGGCGGCGAGCCCGAGTGCGGGCAGCCCCACATGGCGCAGCGACTGCGGGGTGACGGTAGCCGAGATCGAGATGAAGAGCAGGCCGATGATCAGGCTGACCAAGGTCTCGAAGAACGGCCGACGCGCCGGGACGTCGAAGCCGGGCAGGTTTGCTACGGCCAGGCCCATCACCACGGCGGCGATGAGTCCCGTGTCGTCGCGCAGGACATCGCAGAGCGCCGCCACACCGATCACTGCGGCGAGCTGTGCCGTGGTGCCGAGGACCTCGCCGAGCCGCAGCACCCGGAACAGCGCCCACAGCAGAGCTGCCCCGACCACCCCTCCGGCCGCTCCGATACCCAGACTGGCCAGGAAGCCCGCCGCCGCGCTGCCGAAGTGGTGGTCAGTGGTCGCCACGACGAAGTGGAAGACCAGTGCTCCCAGGATGCCGCCGACCGGGTCGATGAGGGAGCCTTCCCAGGTCAGGATGCGCTGGAGCCGGTCCTTGGGCCGTACGAAGCCGAGCAGCGGTCCGACGACCGTCGGACCGGAGACCACGAGGATCGCACCGATCATGACGGCCGCCTGCCGGGACATGCCCAGCAGCGGTACGGCGAGGAGCGTGCCGAGCAGCCAGGTGATCAGGACGCCGATCCAGATCAGCCGGACGACGACACGGCGGGTGTGCCCCTTCAGCCTCGCCAGGTCCAGCCCGAGGCCCGCGTCGTAGAGGATCACGGCGACGGCCAGCGACACCAGCGGTGAGAACGCCGGCCCCAGCAGCTGCTCGGGGTTGACGTCGTCGATCAGCGCGCCGGCGGCGAAGCCGACCGGGAGAAGGACGATGAGGGCGGGGATGCGCAGGCGCCTCGCCAGGATCTGCGATCCGACGGCGAGGACCATGATCAGGCCCACGCCGATGAGCACCTGGTTCGTCGTCACGGATGGCCCGTTCCGGGGATCAGGTCGGGGGCCATGATGGCGCCGTCACTCTCCCCACGGCGTGATCCCCCAGCGGACGGTGTGCCGCTCGCCGGGGCCGAGGCTGACGAGGCCGGTGCCGCTGCGGAAGGCGTCCGGCGGGCAGGTCATCGGCTCGATGGCGACCGCGCGACGGCGCTCCCCCGGCGGGAGAGTGTCGCCGGTGTAGAGCTGCACGTAGTCGGCGCCTTCACCGAGCCACACGTCCGTACCGGACGCACCCGACGGGTGGGCCAGGCGGACCACCGCCCGCCCGTCCGCGTCACGGTCGAGGTCGCCGAACGGGGTGTCGAGTTGGAGCGCTCCGACAGTCTGTGGTGTTCGCAAGTCGTACGGCGTCCCGGCGACCGGCTCGGCGGCCACCGGCAGGCCACGCTCGTCGGTGCGCAGCCATGTCCGTGCGGGGACGGTCAGCACCGCTTGGTCGACGACCGCGGTGCCCGCGGTGACGTAGGGATGCTGGCCGAAGCCGTAGGGTGCGGCGCTCACGTCGAGGTTGCGCGCGGTGACGGCGACCTCGAGCCCGTCCTCGCCCAGGACGTACTCGGCACTGACGTGGAGGTGGAACGGGTAACCCGGCTGCGGCCACAGCGGAACGTCCAGGACGGCCCGGCGGTCGCTCGCCTCCACGACCCGCCACGCGGCCCACCGGAGCAATCCGTGGATGGCGTTGCCGCCGGCCGGCTCGGTGAGCGGCAGCTGCAGGTCCTGTCCGTCCCAGGGGTACCGGCCATCGCGGATCCGGTTGGGCCACGGGACCAGGATCTGGCCGCGCCCGCCGGTGATCCGGTCCTGCTCGGCGAATCCGTCGAGCACGGCGCGTTCACCGACCCGGTACGACCGCAGCGCGGCGCCCAGTTCGACGATGACGGCACTGTGCGCGCCGTGGCGGAGGGTCACTTGCCGTCCGGTGCGGCTCTTCTGCACGCCTGAGCTCCTCAGCCCGGCCGGCATCCTCGGACGCGGGCGTCGTGGTGGCCTGCGGTGTCGGCCGGCCCTCTCGTCTGGAGCGTGCGGTGCCGCACTGGCCCGGTCAAGCGCGACACGTTCCTGCGGGCGGAATCGCCCGGCTCGTTCGCCCACTGGGGCGATCTGCAGCAGCCCGTCGGAACGCCCGTTCGCCGGCCTCTCTCCGGTCGCACGGGGCGCTTGTGCTGGCCCCCGGGCGGGATGGCGGCTTCACCTGCGGCCGAGCGCCTGCTGCGTCGGCCGATGCGCCGCCAGACGGCCCGTTGGAATCTGAGCATCAGCACGCCCACCACGATCAGCAGCACGATGTTGAGCAGGAGTTGGACCAGGGAGCCGCGTGCCTCCGGCCGGGTGGCTAGCCTGGCCGACGCTGGGCTGCTTCGTGCTTGGGCTGGCGCTCTACGCGGACGCCTTCCGCCGCTTCGACCTCGGTCAGGTGCGATCCGGCACGGGTGACCAGTGGGTGGCAGGCGGGACGCTGGCGATCTCTGCGCTCGCCGGGGCGAAGTTGCTGGCCGTGCCCGCCTGGCGTGGCACCGTTCTGCATGACGTTCTGCGTCCGCTCATGCTGGCCATGCTTGCGCTGTCCGTGTGCTGGTACGTCGTCCTCGTCTACGCCGAGGTGCGCTGGGTGCGTCCGCACTATGAGATGGGGTGCTGGGCGACGGTGTCCCCATGGGCACGACAGCTGTCGCCACCTTGTCTGTTGCCGCCGCCGACGCCACGGCTGTCGGTTGGCTGCGGACGCCGGGACAGGCTTCGCGGAGCCCATCGATAATCCTGGTGGCGTTCATAAGGGACGATCTCGGATTTCATTTCGGCGAGTTCCTGCGCATGTCTCACGCCCGTGAGAAACAAGGCGCGGATATGTGGTCGCCCTAAGTGGCCAGTAATGTCGGGCCGTGACCGTACGCTGTGTATTCATAGGTGAGCGTAGCTGATGGGAGGCGTTAACAGGGATGATCCTGATGGAAATGGCCCTATGCGGAACTTCTTCCATGGCTCCGAAGGCCCCCTTCCGGCCCTCTTTTTGTTGTTGACAACTGCGACGGGGCTGGTGGATTCAGTCAGCTACCTCGCGCTCGGCAAGATCTTCGTTGCTAACATGGCCGGTAATCTCATTTTCGTCGGCTTCGGACTCTCAGGAGTGGGACCGGCGGCCACCCCGCCCGCTATAGCGATCGGGGCATTCCTCGTGGGGTGTCTCACGGGTGGAAGGGCTGTGCGAACACTGACGCGCCACCGAGGGTTGTTGTTGTGCGGTAGCTCGACAGTCGTGGCGGCATTGATCGTTGTCACGGTCGCCCTGCTGTGGGGGGGTGCAAGAGGGTTCCGTGCCGTCGGTCCGTCGCTTGGCCGCGATCGCCGTCCTGGCGTGCGGGATGGGATTCCAAGCGGCTCTCACCCGGCGTGTCAACTTGAAGGGCATGAAGACGATCGCGGCGACGCTCAGCTTCACGCCTACCGCCGCCGAGTCGAAACTGGCTGGTGGTGAGGGGCTCGGTGGGGGCAGTGGGTTGGCCTCGGTACTGAGCGTGGTGTTCGGCGCGTTTTGCGGTGGCCTTCTCCTTCGGGTCGGCGACCTGCGAGCACCGCTGTTCCTTGCCGCCGCTCTGCTGTCGATCGCCGCGGTGGGGGCCGCAGTGATTTCAAGGAGGACAGCCGATTGGCAACAACCCCACAAGTAGTCGCTCGCAGGCACGATTCTCCGTGCGCATGCCATTGTCAGTAGCTCCTGAGACGCGTCTCGTCCGCGCCGGTCTGGACGTGTCGTACCGGCACAGGCGGGTGTCCGGGGGCACAGGTCGTCGTGTGACGCCCGGTACACACTGCTCCGTAGTGTTGCGGCCCCTGGTAGTGATCGTCGCGCCACTGGCGTGCGCATTTCGTTTGCCGCCTTGTGCAGATCTTGAACGGAAACACGAAAGTGCCTCCTGAACTGGGAATGATGAAGCTTGCCCAGGGCTTCTGTCACCGCAGCAGGAAGGCACTTTCCGCGTGCACGGTTCGAGGTCCTCGGGACGTTAGTAGCCGGTGCCGCGCTTGATCTGGGCCCGCTCGGTCTCGTGGGTCGCCCCCTTGGTGTCCAAAGTGCGACACGCGTCGGCGATGTCCTGGCCGAGGCGGTCGATCTGCTCACGGCTCAGGGTTTCCTTGACCAGGGCACGCATGATCTTCACCTTCTCCGCGTTGGGCGGGAGTGTGTACGCCGGCACCATCCAGCCGCGCTCGGCCGAGAGCTGCCAGGCCACGTCAGTCTCGTCGTAGGCGTGCTTCCCGGCGAGGCGGAAAGCGACCAGCGGCAGTTGTTCGAGGTCGCTGCCGATCACTTCGAAGCGGCCGCTGCTTCGCAGGTTCTCCGCCAGTGCGCGGGCGTTCTCCTGCATCATCTTCATGACGTAGGTGTAGCCCTGGCGTCCGAGCCGGACGAAGTTGTAGTACTGCGCGAGCACCATCGACGCGCCGGTGGAGAAGTTCAGCGTGAACGTTGCGTCGGTCTTGCCCAGGTAGTTCTCCTGGAACACGAGGTGCTCGGCGAGGTCGGACTTCTCGCGGAAGATCAGCCAGCCGATGCCGGGGTAGACCAGGCCGTATTTGTGTCCCGAGACATTGATGGAGCGGACCTGCTCCAGGCGGAAGTCCCATTTCGAGTCCGGGTAGAGGAAGGGCCACACGAACGCGCCGCTGGCTCCGTCGACGTGGATCGGGATGTCGAGGTCCCGCTTCGTGCGGATGTCCCGCAGGAGCTTGTCGATCCCGACGACATCGTCCTTGTGGCCGGTGAACGTGGTGCCGAGGACCGCGACGACACCGATCGTGTTCTCGTCGAGGTGGGGCTCCACGTCCTCCGGGCCGATGGTGTACTTGCCCTCGGCGAGCGGCACGATCCGTGGTTCGACGTCGAAGTAGCGGCAGAACTTCTCCCACACGACGTGGACGTCCCCGCCGAAGACCAGGTTGGGCCGGTCGACCGACAGGCCGGCCGCCTGCCGGCGCTCCCGCCACTTCCACTTCAGTGACAACGCTCCGAGCATGATCGCCTCGGACGAACCCTGCGTCCGACATCCGGTCGTGTCGCCCGGCGCGTGGAAGAGGTCGGCGAGCATGCGCACGCAACGCTGCTCGATCTCGGCGGAAATGGGGTACTCCGCGTGGTCGATGAAGTTGCGGTGGAGATTCTCGGCGATGATCCGTTGCGCCTCCGGCTCCATCCACGTGGTGACAAACGTGGCGAGGTTGCGCTGCGGGTCACCCTCCATCGCGAGGTCTTCGCCCACCAGCCGCATAGCGTCCGTCGCGGTCATGCCCTCCTCGGGAAAGGTCTCCGAGGGAGCCGGCGCGGTCAAGAACCGGTTGCCGAACAGGGCCGCGTCATTGAGCTTAGTCATGCCCACGAGTCAAACACCTCAGGAGTTGCTCGGCGAAGAACACGCCGAGGAAGAACAGCGAAGCCGTGGCGTTTTCTCAGCGGTGATCATTTCCAGATTCGGTTGAGGACGAGGGCTCTCACGGGCCCGGCGCCTGAACCGCGACCACGAGCGCTGTCTCGAGCATCACGCGCAGATGGTGTGGTGGGCCGGCCTGATCACGCCGAGGCGGAAACTGGCGAAAGAGCGTCTGCACCGGTCGGAGTTTCGCCCCGACCGCCTGGACCCGCGGCCGGCCTGAACAGGCCCCGCTCACGAGGGAGCCAGCCACGCGCCTGGAGCGCGTAGGCACGATGGCGCACCTTCTCCACCTCGTTCAACCGCGAGGCGTCCCGTCCCAGCGCCCGGGTCAGCTCCTGCACCGTCATCGACCCCGACGCGGCCAGCGCCGTCTCGAAGACCTGCCGGTAGGCCCCGCACAACGCGTCGGCCCCCAGTCCGGCCTGCCAGACCGGCGGCGGGCGTCGTAGCACTCCCGCAACACCGGACCCGTCGGCACTGCCCCGGCCATGCGCACGGCGTAATCGCGGAGGCGCCTACCCGGATGCTGCTCTCGATGATCGACTGGCAAGGCAAGGCGATCCGCAGCAGCTCGGCACCGCCTCCGGCCACCCGTAAAGTCGCTCTGACCATTGCTGCCTCTACCTGAACACCCAACACACGCCGCCGGCGGGAGTTCACTCCTGCCCTCGGCCACTGTGCTCTCACCAGACCGCCGAAGGAAGGGTGGTGGCCGAGCGCAACATAACGCAGGATCGCGGCGCTGCTGGCCCGCCGCTACCTCACGAACGGGGAGGGCTCGGCCGGTAGACTCGGTGCCCATCCGGTCACGGGTACCCGTCCGCCGCGGTCACAGGCCACCCCCAGCCAGCACGACTCCCTGGAGGCCCTGCGATGACGCCCCCACCGCTGCTTCTCATCGACGGCCACAACCTCCTCTACCGGTCCTGGTACGGGTTCCCCGCCCGCATCCTCAGTCACGACAAGAGCGAGGACCGGACCGGCGTCTTCGGGTTCGCCTCGCTGACCACCCTCGCCCGCCAGGACGAGCGGCGGGTGGACGTGATGAGCGCGGACAAGGACTTCCTGCAGCTTCTCGACGACCCACAGGTACGCGTGCTGAACACGATGCTGGCCGAGCACCGCCGCTACACCGCCGGCCCCGACGTCCTGACCCGCTACGGCGTCACCGCCGCCCAATGGCCGGACTACCGGGCCCTGACCGGCGACCCGTCCGACCACATCGCCGGCGTGCGCGGCATCGGGCCCAAGACCGCCGCTCGCCTGCTCACCGACGGCCGTTACCTCGACCAGATCCCGGCCGAGGACATCAGGTCCCGCTGGGCCGACCAATGGGACAAGGCCCTGCTCTGGCGGGAGATGATCCGCCTGGACCGCAAGACCGACCTGCCCGACGAGCTGCTCACCGCCACCAGCACCGGCCCGCTGCCGCCAGCCGCTCTGATCCTCGAGATGCTGGGGCTGTGGTGAGCCGCCCGGTAGCCGGCACGGTGCTGTGGGACTTCGACGGCACCCTCGGCCACCGTCGTCACGGCACCTGGGCCGAATGCCTGCTGGAGATCCTCGACCGGCACCACCCCGACCACGCGTGGCAGTTCAGCGACCTCTACGACACGCTCGCCACGGGCTTCCCCTGGCACCACGCCGACCAACCCCACCTCCACCTGACCGCCCCGGACCAGAGGTGGGCCCACATCACCGCCGTCGTCCATCGCGCCCTGACCGGTCTCGGCATGGACCACGACACCGCTGCGGCCGCCGCGAACGCCACCCGGGACGCCTACACCGACACCAGCGCTGGAGCCTGTACCCGCACGCCCTGCACGTCCTGGACGCCCTCAGTGCGGCAGGCTGGCAGCACGTGGTCGTCTCCAACCACGTCCCCGAGCTGCCGGCGATCCTTGCCGCCACCGAGCTCGCTCCGCGCCTGGCAGCGGTCGTCAACTCGGCCGACACCGGCTACGAGAAGCCGCGCCCAGAGGCATTTCGCCTCGCGCAGCAGGCCGCCGCGGACACTGGTCGGATGTGGATGGTCGGCGACAACCCGCACGCGGACATCGCCGGCGCCCGCGCAGCCGGAATCGATGCCATATGGGTCCAACGCCCGTACCCTGCCGACACGCCCGACCTGCGAGCCGTCGTGCGCCTGATCCTCGATCAGCCAACGCCAGCCCGCGAAGCGGCAGCAGGTGTATGGGATACCCCACCTGTCACGGCCGATGCCGCACGACGCACAGTGCGCATCGGCTAACCTCCGTCTGTCCGCACGGCACGGTGGGCACCCGGCCAGCGCCCCGGACAAGGCGCACGGAGCCAGGTATGCACCACACCGTCCCCTCTCCCCCCAGGCCGAGTGCCTCGCGGCCTTCGCTGCGCTTCGCGCGGGTACCCCCCGCGACGCATTCGAGATCGGCGAGGGCTGCAACGTCTACCCGCCCGCACCCTCGGTCGGGCGACACCTCGCCAACCTCCTGCACGGCCTCGCCGCCCGAGGAAGCCTCTCCCGGTACGCCGACCCCTTCCGCGGCGGCGCCAGGGCAGCCTTCGCCGACCTGCTCGCCACACGCCTCGGCCTGACGCTGACCGCGGAGGACATCAGCTTCGTCCAAGGAGGCACCGAGGCCATCAGCCTGATCACCAACCACCTCGCCACCACCGGCCACAGCCTCACACTGCCCCTGCCGAACTACTACGGCTTCGAGCAGTCGACCGCCCGCTGGGGAGCACCCGTCGAGCGGTACTACCGCCACGACGGGCTCATGTACCACTGCGGCACAACTCCCGGCCACCCGAGCGCACTCGTGGACGTCCTACCCAACGGGGTCACCGGCACACGCTCTACGCCCGCCCCGGCATCGACGCGGACTGCACCCTCCTCGACATCGTCTTCCAGTACGGCGCCCTGCACGACCTGCGCGAGCTCGAACACGCCATCCACCACCGGATGCAGCAACTCGACCTGACCCGCAGCGCGGTGATCATGACCGCCTCCAAGGACCTCTCCCTCCCCGGCCTGCGCGCAGCCGCGATCATCACCCGAAACCTGCCCCTTCGGGCCACCTCACCGCAGACGCCTTCGACCGTTCCCCCACCGGCTCGCCGCTCGCCAGCCTCCTGATGGTCCTCTACGCGACCCTCCTCCACGCCTCTCACGGTCCCGACGAACTCCTCGACAAGCGCCACCACATGGCGCGCCAGATCGTCGATGAACATGGTCTGCCGGACCTGCCCAGCACGGCAGACCTGAACCTGGTGCACGCCCACCTCGCCACCATGGCCGACCGCTTCCGCACCGACGCCGCACAGATCGCCGGCCCCGACAGCCCGCTCACCTACCCCAGCGGCCTCGCACCGGCCGCCGGGTACTCGGCCTTCCCCAGTCTCCGGTGGCCACGTCCGGACTTCCTGGCCTGGGTCCGCCAGTGCGGGATGAACGGGCTCCGCCTCAACCCCACCATGCTCCAGGGCGGCACGGCCACCGCGTGGCAGGCACTGTTTCCGGACCAGCACCTGCGCGTCAACCTGTCGGAGAGCACCGAGCACACCACCGAGGCACTGCAGCGCCTGAATGCCAAGCTGGAAAGGACGAGTTGGCAGGAACGTTGACCGCACGGCGCTCGTCGATGCCGAGCACTACGGCTCCTGTGTGCCCGCCCTGGGCCGACGGTGCTCACCGGCGGCCGTGCAGTCGACCGTCCTCGATGCTCTGCGACAGCGTGTCGAGCTGGGCGGCGCCGGCCAAAGATAACGGCCAGATATCGGTTCGTGACTTGGACACGGACCGGAGCATCAGCCGGCCCCGGGCGCGACATCAAATGTTGACACTGCTGTGACAAGTCGTCATGCGTAAAGCCTTCCCCAAGTGCTCACTGTTCTGGCATGTTGCGTTCAACCCCCGTGTGATCCCCTCACACACGGGCCGATCGGAGGACATGTGTCACCCCTGATATCCCGGCGGCTGGGCCGCCCGGCTGCCGCTCTCGCCGTGCTCGCGGCCACGGCGCTCGCCACCCCAACGGCACTCGCGACCGCCGCCCCGGCGACCATCACCCCCACCACCCCCACCGCCCCGGTCGCGGCCGAAGCCCCCGCGGCCGGCGCCCCCGCCGCCGCCCCGCGCGCCGCGGCCGCCGGCTGGGCCGCCGGGACCCGCTCCTACCTGGTGATCAGCGCGCCCGCCGACGTCGCCGCGGCCAAGACCGCCGTCGCCGCGAAGGGCGGCACGGTCTTCTCCAGCTACGACGCGATCGGCGTCATCGTCGCCCACTCGACCACGACCGGCTTCGCCGCCGCCCTGCGCGGCGTCACCGGCATCCAGCAGGTCGGCGCGACCCGCACCTCCGACGTGCCGGCCGACGCGTACAACCCCGCACTGCCCGCCAACCCGGCCCAGGCGGCCACCACCCTCACCGAGTCCAACCGCTGGGACATGACCCAGATCAAGGCCGACCAGGCCTGGGCCGTCACCACCGGCTCGCCCACCGTCAAGGTCGGCGTCCTCGACACCGGCGTCGACGACCAACACCAGGACCTCGCACCGAACTTCGACGCCGCCGACTCCGTCTCCTGCGCCTACGGCAAGCCCGACACCCGCACCGGCGCCTGGCGCGACGTCGACACCCACGGCACCCACGTCGCCGGCACCATCGCGGCCGCCAAGAACGGCAAGGGCGTCATCGGCGTCGCACCCGGCGTCAAGATCGCCTCGGTCCGGATAGCCGAACCGACCAGCACCCTCTTCTACGCCGAGAACACCGTCTGCGGCTTCGTCTGGGCCGGTGAGCGCGGCTTCAAGGTGACCAACAACAGCTACTACACCGACCCGTGGCAGTTCAACTGCCCGAACGACCTCGACCAGGCGGCCATCATCGAGGGCGTCAAGCGCGCCCAGGAGTACGCCGAGGGCAAGGGCTCGCTGCAGGTCGCCGCGGCCGGCAACTCGAACTACGACCTGGCCAACAAGACGACCGACTCGGAGAGCCCCAACGACTCCACCCCGGTCACCCGGACCATCAGCAACGCCTGCCTCGACATCCCCACCGAACTTCCGGGCGTGGTGACCGTCGCTGCCACGGGCAGCGGCAGCGGCAAGGCCTCCTACTCCAACTTCGGCCGGGGCGTCATCGACGTCGCGGCACCAGGCGGGGACGGCGCCACCGGCGTCTACTCCACCCTGCCCGGCGGCAAGTACGGCACCAAGAGCGGCACCTCGATGGCCTCCCCGCACGTCACCGGCGTGGCCGCGCTGATCGCGAGCACCAACCCGTCGCTGACCCCGGCCGACATCCGGGCCCGCCTCGCCACCCAGGCCAACGACCTGGCCTGCCCGGCCTCGGACAGCCGCTGCACCGGCACCACCGCCAACAACGCCTTCTTCGGCGAGGGCCAGGTCGACGCGTTGAAGGCCGTCGGCTCCACCCCGCCGGCCGGCAAGTACTTCGAGAACCTCGCCGACGTGGCGATCACCGACAACACCACCGTGGAGAGCCCGATCACCGTGACGGGCGTGAGCGGCACCGCCCCCGCCACCCTCAAGGTCGGTGTGGACGTCAAGCACACCTACCGCGGTGACCTGGTCATCTCCCTGGTCGCCCCCGACGGCACGGTCTACCTCCTGGAGGACTTCCCCAACGGCGACAGCGCCGACGACGTCGCCAAGACCTACACCGTCAACGCCGCCGCGAGCGCGGCGAACGGCACCTGGAAGCTCCGCGTCAAGGACGGCGCCGCGGGCGACGTCGGCACCATCGACGCCTGGAACCTCACCTTCTAGTACTGCAACGGTGCTTGCCGTGACGAGGCCTCAGCTCTTGGGCTGTGGCCTCGTCTCTTGTAGTGGCTGGTCCGGGCCTGGTGTTGGCGTCGGCGGCGCCAGCGGGACCAGTGCAGGACGTGGTCGGCGGTGCGGCGGACGGGTCGGGTCAGGTGGGTGATCAGCCGGCGGACCTCGGGGACGGTGAGCGGTATCAGCTCTGGCGTTCGATCGGGTCCGTCCCCTTTTCGAGGTGTTGGGCCCGCAGAACGGTGAGGTAGGCGTGAGCGGCCATGAGGGTGATGTGGCGGTACCACCCCTGGTGGCGGCGGACCTGGTAGTCGTCCAGGCCGCACTGGCCCTTCGCGCTCTGGAAGCACTCCTCGATCGCCCAGCGGGCGCCCGCGACGGCGATCAGCTCGTTCAGCGTGGCATCGGAGGGCGCGTAGGCGATGTGGTAGGCGATCCGTGTGGGATCGGCGATGCCGCGGCGGGCCAGGACCCAGTGCCGCCGGTCCGGGCGGTGCCAGGGCCGGACCTCGACGCGCGCCCAGTCGTAGACCCTGGGGCCGTTTGCGCCGTCGCCGCAGGAGCGGCGCTTCCCGGCCCGGCCCGGAACGGAACGCGGCGTGGATCAGGCCGGCCCCCGCGGTCCGCGTCGTTGATCGAGCGGAACGGCCCGGCCGTCGCCGTCCACCCCGGTGGCCCGGGGGAGGCTCGGTGGGGACCTCTACGATGTGCGCCATGAACACTGGGGGGCCGCAGGCGCGGCTCATTGACGGCCGCTTCGAACTGCTCGCACGCCTCGGCGGTGGGGGCATGGGCCTGGTCTGGCGCGCGCGGGACAACGCGCTGCACCGGGACGTCGCGCTCAAGGAGGTCCGCCCGTCCGACCCTGCGATGGCCGACGCCGACCCCGAGGGCGCCCACGAGCTGCGCGAACGCGTCCTGCGGGAGGCCCGGGCACTCGCCCGCTCCAGCACCCCAATGTCGCGGTGATCCACCACAACTCGCGTGTGATCCTGCACCTGACGGCCGAGCCGGCTTCCTCACTCAACTGGCACCGGCGGATCCACGCTGTGGTGTAGCGCAAGGACCGGCCTTCGGTAGGCCACCTCAACCCCAGTCGGTGTCGTGAGCTCAACCAAGGAAATCCGCAGATCGCAGAGAGTCGGCCGCTCAAGCCGACGCAGAGTCTCCATCAGCGGAGGAAGGTCCTCGGCGACCTCCCAGGACGATGTGGTCAGGCAGAACCGGCCGGCCTCAGGCACATCGGCGAGCAAAACCGTCACGGAGATCTCCGGTTTCGGCCCCAATCCTGACCGCGCAACCAACCGGCGTGTCTCCGAGGTTGGAGCGCAACGGCAGATCGACGTCTCCGGATCACGAGGCTCGGCGGGACCTTCACCGTCGCAGACGTGGGTGCTTCCGAGCCGTCGCGGCCAAACCAGCCGCTGGGAGATGGAATCCGGCCCTTCCAGCAGGACTCGAAGGCCTGCCCGCCCTGTGGCCACGTGGAGTTCGGAGCGATGTCCGACGACACGACTCTCCGGAACGCTGCCGAAGTACGACGAGAGCACTTCGGCATCACGCCGCTCTGGGGTGGCGAGACACCATGTCACTCGGGGGACCGAATGCCCGCCTGCTGAGCAGCCGAACTCGATGCGCCGATCGCACTCGTGCCGGTCCGGGCTCCTTCGACCCGACACCGCGGTTCGAGCGGGAGCCGCCTGAACGACGGACGGTGAGCAAGCGACCACGAGGACCTCCAGCGGCTCGGAGCGGGGGAAGGCCACAAGTTTCCGAGGCGCTGCCGGTTTGGTCCGGCCGTCGAACTCGTGTAGCCGCTCCTCCGCCGCATCCGCGCCGACGAACGGGCGTGGCCCCGCCGATGACGGGGCCACGCTCCACAGGGGTATCAGGCAGCTTGCTCCAGCGCACTTTGGCCAAGGGCCGCCACCCACGGGTCGGCCTGGTCGAGCCAGTGGATTTCGACCCGCCCCGACCCGTCGAACGGGCCCCGGCCCCGCTTGCCCTTGCGGACCACGACTCGACGGATCACCAGGCGCAACAGCTCCCGGCGAAGGGGGAGATCGGCCTCGGCCCAGGCCTTCCGGATCCTCGTGTCCTCCAGGAGGAAGGTGACGTCCAGGCGCTTGGGAGTCGCCGCGGCAACACGCTGCTTCGCGTTCTCCAGTGCTGCTCGCGCCTCCGCCTGGAGCCTCGGCAGGTGCGTGTCGAAGGGGGGATCGAAGAGACCCACCGCCTGTTGTGCCACCAATCGTTCGACGGTCTCCTCCGCCGCCTTCAGCGCGGCTATCGACTCCGCCAGTTGGGCCGAGTTCTCCGGCTGCTGCAGTCCTGTCCATCGCTCGGCTGCGATGAGAAGCAGGGGGTCGTCGGGCTGTGCCGCGTTCATCCGGGAGAACCATGCCTCGGAGACGTACTCCTCCAGAAGTGCGCGGGTGACGTACAACGGTTCCGGGCAGAAGTCACCCTGCATCCGGCGCCAACAGCGGTAGCCGTCCGAGTCCAGGGACGCGCCGCCCCGGCAGCCCTGGCATTTCGGCAGACCGGTCAGCACATGGCGCGCCGTTCCCTCACGCGCTGTCTGCTCCGGACTGGGGAAGTTGAAGCCCGCGGCCACCTGTCGCGCTTGCGCCATGAGTTCGTGCGGGACGGGCTCGACTCCGTTCGCCAGCACGCTCACCCGGTCGCCATTCGCATCCCGGTAGACCTCGAACCGGCTCTTCGTACTCTTCCCCCGTCGTGGGGCAACCTGCCAGCCCTCGTAGACCGGGTTGTGCAGGATGCGCGAGACCGCGTTCGCCTGCCAGCGCCCACCGCCCGGGCCGGGAATCGGGTTCGGACCGGAGTTCAGACCCTTGGCGACAGCCCGTTCCGAGAAGCCGTCCGCAACGCAGCTGACGATGTGCAGCACGATGGGCCATTCGTCCGGGATGTGGTGGAGTTTCCTGTCCGCGTCGGCCCGAAGGCCGTACGGCGCCTTCTGGGGCCACTGGCCCCGCGCCCGCATGGCGGCCTTCGTCGTCTTGACGTTGTGGGAGAGCCGCACGGAGAACTCACGTGCCTGCTCGGCGCGGTCGATGATCCATCGCCGGTCGCGCTCGATCGAACTGTCGAGGCCCTCGTAGTCGAAGATCACTCGGGCCTTGCCGAGGATGGGGCCGATGTCGTCGATGCCCTTGCGGGAGAACCGGTCCATGAAGGCGCACCAGAGCGCCGGGACCTCGCCGGCCAGGTCGCGGCCAGCGCCCTGTCGAATTCGGGTCGCTCGATGTCGCTCCAGGCGGAGAGGTTGTCCACCCAGATCTTCCTGACCCGGTAGCCCTCGCGGGGGTCGCCCATGCGCGCCCGTGGTCCTCTTGGGCCTGGATGGAGGTCAGATCGCGTGGGTCTTCGTGCCGCACGACGCGGGACTTACGGAGGTACAGGTCGACGAAGGGAGGTCGGACATCACTTGGCTTCCGTTCGGGGCGGGCCATGATGGAACGCTATGGCGGCTGACAGAGTGTTCCGCCGGCCCAGACGAAGCCGCAGACGGTGTTCTCGGCGTAGAAGAGGGTGCTGGTCGGTTCGGCCATCCGGACCGAGGCGATCTTGACGCCGGGTGCGACGCCGATGACGCCCTTGCCGTTCGTGGCGGCCGCGATGGCGCCCGCCACGTGGGTGCCGTGGGTGTCGACGTCGCGCCAGGCGCCGGTGCGGGTGTCGGGCTTGCCGTAGGCGCAGGAGACGGAGTCGGCGGCGTCGAAGTTCGGTGCGAGGTCCTGGTGCTGGTCGTCGACGCCGGTGTCGAGGACGCCGACCTTGACGGTGGGCGAGCCGGTGGTGACGGCCCAGGCCTGGTCGGCCTTGATCTGGGTCATGTCCCAGCGGTTCGACTCGGCGAGGGTGGTGGCCGCCTGGGTGGGATTGGCGGGCAGTGCGGGGTTGTACGCGTCGGCCGGCACGTCGGAGGTGCGGGTCGCGCCGACCAGCTGGATTCCGGCGACCCCGCGCAGCGCCGCCGCGAAGCCGGCCGAGGTGGAGTGAGCGACGATCACGCCGATCGCGTCGTAGCTCGCGAAGACCGTGCCGCCGTTGGCGGTGACGGCGCTCTTGGCGGCTGCGGTGTCGGCGGGCGCGCTGATCACCAGGTAGGAGCGGGTCCTGGCCGCCCAACCGGCGGCGGCCTGGGGGGCGGTGGCGGCGGCGGGTGCCACCGCGCCGACCGGCACGCCCGCGGCAGCGGGCGCCTCGGCCGTGGTGGGGGCGCCGGCCGTGGTGGGGGCGGCGGTGGCCGTCACGGCGGGAGCGGCCAGCGCCATGGCCGCGAGAACGGCGAGCGCGGCGGCCGGGCGACCGAGCCGCCGGGATATCAGGGGTGACACGTGTGTCCTCCGATCGGCCCGTGCGTGAGGGGTTCGCACGGAGTTTGAACGCAACACGCCAGATCAGTGAGCACTTGGGGAAGGCTTTACGCGTGACTGCTTGTCACAACCGTGTCAACTTTTGATGTCGCACCGACCGCGCACCCACGTCGGCCGGCCCACCGCAGGCCCCCGAAGGCGTGCCGCAGGGCTCCCGATCGCGCGCCCCCGCGTCCGTCCGGGTGACCGCCGGTGCTGCCGGCACCCGCTCGTTCGTGCACGGGGCTAGGTTGCTGGGCGACCCACTGGCCCGTACCCCGGAGGACCCCGATGGCCATCCCCGCCCTGGACCACTCGACGACCCGTTACTCCCTCCCGCACGCCTACTGGATGGCCC
Source organism: Kitasatospora sp. NPDC058218 (assembly GCF_042882445.1). Lineage (NCBI taxonomy): Bacteria > Bacillati > Actinomycetota > Actinomycetes > Kitasatosporales > Streptomycetaceae > Kitasatospora > Kitasatospora sp. NPDC058218. The sequence goes on from NZ_JBHVWC010000033.1 coordinate 69,194, forward strand.
GGGCCGCCGGGCTGGCCGTGCTCGACCCGGACGGCATCGAGGCGCAGGCCCGCGCCTGGGGCTTCGACGAGGTCCGGCACTTCGAGTCGACGCACCGGATGCCGTTCCCGATCGAGGACACCCAGGCCTACGTCATGGCCAGCGACCGCATGATCGTCACCGGCTTCCGGGGCACCGAGGTCCTGAAGATCTACGACTGGCTGACCGACGTCAACACCCCGCCCGTCCCCGGACCGGCCGACAAGGGCTTCATCCACTACGGCTTCCACCAGGCCCTGCAGTCCGTCTACCCGGACATCCGCGACACCGTCCAGGAACTGCGCACCGACGGCCAGAGCGTCTGGTTCACCGGCCACAGCCTCGGCGGCGCCCTCGCGATGCTGGCCGGCGCCCGCTGGTACTTCGAGGAGCCGCGCCTGCTGCCCGACGGCGTCTACACCTTCGGGCAGCCCCGCACCTGCGAACGGCTGCTCGCCGGCGCCCACAACGCGGCCTTCAGGGACCGCTGCTACCGCTTCGTCAACAACAACGACATCGTCCCCCAACTCCCGCCCGAGCCGGTCTTCACCCACGTCGAGGCGCTGCGCCACTTCGACGCGGACGGAAGGCTCCACGAGGCCATGCCGCTCCTCGCGGGGCTGAAGGACCGCGCCAAGGGAGTGCGCGCGGACCTGTTCGCACCCGAGACCGACGGCATCAAGGACCACCACCTGCCGAACTACCTCGCCGCGTTCGAGAAGAACCTCGCCAAGGCCGGCTGACCGCCGCACGGGCCCGGCCCCGGGGCGGGCGGGACACCGCCCGCCCGCCGGCCGGCTCACCCCCGGAGGTGCGCGGCCACCACGCCCAGTACCGCGTCCCGCTGCTCGGCCAGGTAGAAGTGGCCACCGGGGAAGACCTTCAACTCGAAGGCGGCGGTGGTGTGACGGGCCCAGTCGCCGACCTCCTCCAGGGTGGCGCGCGGGTCCGCGTCCCCGGTCAGCGCGGTGATCGACTGGGGCACGACGGCGTCCGGCGCGCACCGGTACGTCTCGATCGCGGTGTAGTCGCTGCGCAGCGCCGGCAGGATGACGGCACGCAACTCCGGGTCGGCCAGGACCCGTTCGTCGGTGCCTCCGAGCCCGGACAGCTCGGCGAGCAGTCCGTCGTCGGAGAGCCGGTGCATGGCCGAGTCCCGGGGCCAGGAGGGTGCGCGGCTTCCGGAGACGAACAGGTGCTCCGGCCCGGCCTCACCGTCGCGGTCGAAGCGGCGGGCCACCTCGAAGGCGACGGCCGCGCCCATGCTGTGACCGAAGAAGGTCAGCGGCCGGTCGGCCCAGGGCAGCAGGGCCTCGTACACGCGGTCGGCGAGGGTGTCGACCGAGTCGATCCCGGGCTCGCCGAAGCGGTTCTGCCGGCCGGGGTACTGGACGGCGAGCACATCGGCGTACGGCGCGAGGGCCTCGCCGTAGTCGAGGAAGTAACTCGCCGCCCCGCCCGCATGCGGAAAGCAGACGACCCGGGCGGGCGCCGTGTCGACGGGGTGGAAACGGCGGAACCACGGGCTCTCGGTGGCGGTACTGCTGGCCATGCGGGACGACCTCCCTGAAAACGGGTCAGTTGCTGCTTGCACTTCCTCCCCAGTCTCCCCTGCCGCACCACCGGACACCACGCCCAACCTGGAGCCACCGCCCACCGCGGACCCTCGGCCGGTCCCTAGCTGCCGGGCCCTGCCGGACCGAAGCGAACGGCGGCGGCGCGCTCCCGGGAGACCCGGTCGAGCAGCAGCACCGAGGCGGCCTCCGGGGTGGGCGCCGGGGCCTCGCCCCGGGCGTGCCGGGTGACCGCCACGAGCAGGCGGTCGAGGCCCCGGCGGTGGCGGACGAAGGCACGGCGCGGAGCCCAGCGACCGCGCTCCTGCTGACCGGCGAGCGCGGTCTCGGCGCCCACGTCCAACAGGACGAGGTGCAGTTCACGGCCCTGCCGGGCGGCCGCGCCGGACAGCCAGCGGCGCATCCAGGCCCGGCTGCCGCAGTCGTGCACCAGCAGCGGACCGCCCCGGCGGACGGAGGCGCGCAGCAGGCGGAAGTGCTCCAGACGGGCCCACGGGCGGTAGACCGCGTACGGCAGAGCGGCCGGCATCACCGCCGCACAGGCCTCGTGGACGGCCCGGGGGTCGACGGTGGCGGCCTCCCGGGACCGGGCCGACCAGCGGCGCAGCAGGGTGCTCTTGCCGCTGCCGGGGAGTCCGGAGACCACCACGACGGCGCCCGGCGGGTAGCGGACGGTGAACGCCGCCCCGGCCGCGCCCCTGAGGTCGACCAGGCCTCGCGGTTCCATCCCCGTCTGCGCTCCCTGCCGTACTGCGGTCCGCCCGCCCGGCGTGGTCGGCCTGTCCATGGTGCTCACTCATCCCCGTCGGTACTCGACCTGGAACGATAACAACATCGACCGCTGTCCCGTCTCACCCGGGGAAACCCGGAGTGCCGACCATTTCGGAGCCCGAGACCCTGGAGTCCTTTCGTCGCGGTGTCGGAGGAGGTCCCCGGCAGCACCGGGGCCCTCCTCCCCACGCGGCGATTCGACCCTCGGGCGCTTCGCGCGAAGGCCGGAGCGCGGAGGTGGAGCTCAGCGCCCGCGTGCGGCCGTCACTTCGGGCAGGTGTCGAGCGTCACCTTGCCGCCGGCCGTGGAGGCGGTGGCCGGATCCACCGACAGGCACAGGCCCGTCCACTGGTTGATGAACTTGTACGCCCCCGTGTCCTTGCCCCCGACCTTGATCGGCGTCGGGATGACGTTCCACAGCTGGTTGCCGGAGAACCAGCGGGTCTCGCAGCCCCACCAGTACAGCTGGGTCCCGGCCGGCGGCGGCGTGCCGTTGTTGTAGGGGGCCGTCAGGCACTTGCCGTTGTTGGCCTTGATCCAGTAGTAGCCCTGGCCGTCGTACGTCGAGGGGCGCTCGGCGCCCCACTGGTGGCTGCTGGGCGCCGTCGACTGGCACGCGCGCTGGGTGACCAGCCCGCCGGACTTGGAACTGTCGAACTCGGGCCCCCGCACCATGCACCGGCCGTACCTGGTGTCGACGTAGGTCTTGTCGGCGTTGACCTGCCAGATCGCCTGATGGGCCCCCTTGACGACGTACCCGGCGTTGCGGGCGATGATGTTCTCCACCAGGGCCCAGCCGGGGTAGTCCATCATGATGATGCCGATGCGCCCGTTCCCCCCACCGCCGTTGAGGTAGCGCATCAACCGGGGGTTGATGCCCAGGACGGCGGGTTCCTTCCTGATCGGGTCCCATCCACTGCCGCCCGCGTAGGCGAACGGGGAGGCGCCGACGCCGCTTGCGGACGTGTAGGTCACGAACATCTGGTCACTGCCGGCGGTGACCGCCTGCTTGATGTTGGCCTGGACCTTGTCCCACTTGTTATTGACTCCCGGGTCCGCGTAGGTGTCCTCGGTGTGGGCGTTGAAGGCCTTGATGCCGTACGGGCGGTCGACGTTGTCGAAGTTGCTCAACGTGATCTTGCCGCGCACGTCCGCGAGGGTGGGGATCTCCGTGGGCGCTCCCGGGACGATCGACGGGGCGTAGAAGAGGTTGGGATATGCGGAGGAGGTGGCATAGCCACGGAAGATGTCCTCGACCGCTCTGCTGTCCACCGTCGACGGATCGTTGGTGCAGTCGGTGCTGCCACCCTTCGGGCGAGGGCATTCGGCCCTCAGGCGCATCACGACGGTTTCGCTCGGGTGCTGCCTGAGGAAGGCCTGCGCCTTGGTCAGGACGTCGTCGAAGTTGGCGTTCTGGTACTGCACCGCATGATGAACCGTGAAGTACCTGCCCTCGGTGACGCGCACCCTGATGTCGACGGCACGGATCCCCCGCTCCAACTGTGCGGCGAGCGTGTCGGCACTGTCGCCGAAGTCCTGCTGGGTCTTCGTCAGTTCGATGCCGTGGATGGCGAGCGTCTCATGGGTCCCCGGCAGTGAGAGCGCCGAGAGCGGCGTCCCGCCGGCGATGGTGTTCATCCAGTCCGCCCGCGTCGTCGACCCGAGCTCGACGGCGTCGGTGTACACCGATCCGGCCGCGGTGGCGGGGCCCGGCATGAGCAGTGTCGCGCTCACGGCGACGCCGAGTGCCACGAGGTGCGTCAGCCGGCGACGCCATCGCCCTGGCCCGCTGCGGACGCCACGAGGAGAGGAATGAGGCATGGTACTCCCTGTCCGAGATGGAAGGAGACGGGCAGGTCCTGCATCGCCGAGCTGATTGTTGTCATCCTGCGCAGTGCCAACTCCCCTTCAGGGAATTAGGGCTGATGCACTCTCAAGCATTGGGCCTGCGCGTCTCGGGCACTGATGTCATGCACAGATCGCGATTCTCCCGCCGGCGGACGCCCCGGGGCCAGGGCCGGGAGGGCACCGCTCCGGGGTGCGGAAGGGCAGGCCGGCCCGTGACGACCGGCCCGGACCGGCCGGAGGGGAACCCCCGCCGGGGAGGCGCACGGGAGCGCCGGGGGCGCAGGCCAAAACGTGGTGCGCGCCGCCGACGCCTCGACCGCCCGCGCGTGCTCCCACACCGGCGGCGGGCGCCCGGCGGAACCGCCCGTAGACGCTCGACCATGTGGGGCGTCCTGCCGATACTCCCGGCACAACTCCCCTCGCACCGCCCTCCGGAGGCACCTGCCGTGACCTGGCTCCGCGTCCTGACCGCACTCGGCATCCTCGCCGTGGCCGCCAGCGCCCTGCTGGTCTTCGCCCTCTGTACCGCCGCCGCCCGGGGCGACCGCGGCAACCGCGACGACCCGCAACGGGATCTGCGCGAGGAGGCCGAGCGCAGTGGGCTGATCCGGCGCATGGGCGGCGACCGCTGAGCACACCCTCGGAGGCCCAAAGCCCTTGCGGTGAAAGGCTGGTGGCGGGACCCTCACCTGACGGGCGCGCAAGGCGCCGCGGCAGGGGGGCCGGCGAATGTGGCTTGACACGTACTTCTGGACTGCGGCCGGGCTGACGCTGGCGGCCTGGCTCATCGGCGTCGGGGGCGCGATGGCGAGGGACAACGCCGTCGAGCGGGCGGGTGTGATCGGCCGGGAGCTGTCGCTGGTCGAGGTGGCCTTCCTGGCCGGCGGACCGGGCCGGGTGGTGGACACCGTCCTGGTCGGGATGGAGCGCGAGGGGCGGCTGGTGATCTCCCGTGCGGGCGAGGTCACCCTCACCGCCGCCGACCCGAGAGCCGACCTCGACGCCGGCACCGCGGCGGCCACCCCGGTCGAACAGGCAGTGATCGACGCCACCGGTCCACTGCGGCGCGCGGAACTGGCCAGGCTGCGGCCGGAGGTCGCGCGGAGCGCCGCCGTGCAGGGCATCGGCGACCGACTGGAGGCGGACCGACTGCTGATCAGCCGCTCGCTGCGACGCCGCTACACCCGGAGCCGGCAGGTCCTGCTGGCCGCGCCGCTCGCCCCCGTCCTGGTGGCGGCCGTCGCCGGTGCGGTCGCCCTGGTCGACGGCTCCGCACCCCGGCCGAGCTGGTGGGCGCTGCTGATCGTGGTCGCGGCCGGTGCGCTCATGACGCTGATCGTCCGGCTGGTCGGCCCCGGGCGCGACCGGGTACCGGGCTGGGTGCGCCGCGAACTCCACCGACTCGGCGCCTCGACCGACCGCTCGACGGAGACGGTGCGGGCGCACGTCGCACCGGAGGTCGTGCTGGTGACGGGCCTGACGGTCCTCGGCGCGGTGGCGGTCAACGGCGCGGTGGCGGTGGCGGATCCGGCGCTCCAGACGGCGCTGCTGACCGCCTCGACCCAGGAGGAGGCCCTGAAGGTCCAGGCGGCGTCGGGCGCCGGGTGGCAGTCCGGCGACGGCGGCGCCGGTGTCGGCGGCTGGTGCGGCGCCTCCGGCGGCGACTCGGGTTCGGGTCACGGGTGCGGGGCGTCCGCCTGTGGTGGCTCCTCGGGGTGCGGCGGGTCCTCCGGTTGCGGCGGCGGGTCAGGCTGCGGAAGCGGGTGCGGGGGCTGCGGCGGCTGCGGGGGCGGCGTCTGACCCCGGGAGCGCCCAGCGGCGGCCGGGCCGGGCGGCGGGCCGGGCCGGGCGGGCCGGTGACGGCAGGTGCGGGCCGGCGGTCCGATCACGTGTGCGGTGTCGACGGTAGGACACATCGTGTCCTAAGGTGAACAACGTGTCCTCGCCCGCCTCCCCGGCGGGTGGCACGGCGCCGCCGCCTGCCCAACGGCCGTGCCGCACCCGGGCGTTCCCGCACGAAGGAGAAAGCACGGCCATGGCAGAGACCCTCACCGCCGCCAAGGCGGAGCTGGTGGAACTCGCCCACCGCAGAATGCAGACCGCCATCCCCGACAACGGCTGGACCACCCGGCAGAAGCTCGCGCTCACCTGCCGGATCCTGTTCGACGCCGGGCACGACTCCGGCCTGGCCGGCCAGATCACCGCCCGCGCCGAACAACCCGGCACCTACTACACCCAGCGGCTGGGGCTCGGCTTCGACGAGATCACCGAGTCCAACCTGCTGCTGGTGGACGAGGACCTGAACGTCCTGGCCGGCGAGGGCATGGCCAACCCCGCCAACCGCTTCCACAGTTGGGTGTACCGGGCCCGCCCGGACGTCGACTGCATCATCCACACCCACCCCCTGCACATCTCCGCGCTGTCGATGCTGGAGACACCACTGGTCGTCTCGCACATGGACCTCTGCCCGCTCTACGACGACTGCGCGTTCCTGGAGAAGTGGCCCGGCATCCCGGTCGGCAACGAGGAGGGCGAGATCATCACGGCCGCGCTCGGCGACAAGCGCGCCCTGCTCCTCGCCCACCACGGGCAGTTGGTGGCCACCGGCAGCGTCGAGGAGTCCTGCGTCCTCGCCGTGCTGTTCGAGCGGGCCGCCGAACTCCAGTTGCTGGCCTCGGCGGCCGGCCGCATCCGGGAGATCCCCGACCTGCTGGCCCGCGAGGCACACGACTGGATCTCCACCCCCAAGCGCGGCCAGGCCTCCTTCGGCTACTACGCCCGCCGTGCCCTGCGGGCCGGCCACGGCGACGCGCTCGACGCCTTCGCCCCGGAAGGCGGTGCCTGAGATGGCCGGTCCGACCCTGGAGGGGATCATCGCGTACCCGGTGACCCCGTTCGCCCCCGCCGACGGCGGTATCAACCTCGCGCGCCTCACCACCCTGATCGACCGGCTGGTCGACGCCGGCTGCCACGCCGTCGCACCGCTGGGCTCGACCGGGGAGAGCGCCTACCTCGACGACCAGGAGTGGTTCACCGCCGCCGAGGCCTCGGTGGCCGCGGTGGCCGGGCGGGTGCCCACCGTGGTGGGCATCGCCGACCTCACCACCCGCAAGGCCGTCCGCCGCGCCCGGTTCGCCGAACAGGTGGGCGCCGACGCCGTGATGGTGCTGCCGCTGTCCTACTGGAAGCTGGACGAGCGCGAGATCACCCGCCACTTCACCGAGGTCGCGGGCGCCGTCTCCGTCCCCGTGATGATCTACAACAATCCCGCCACCAGCGGCGTCGACCTCTCCCCCGAGCTGATGGTCTCACTGGTCGAACGGGTCGAGAACATCACCATGGTGAAGGAGAGCAGCGGCGACGTGCAGCGGATGCACCGGCTCACCCAGCTCACCGGTGGCGAACTGCCGTTCTTCAACGGCAGCAACCCGCTGGCCCTGGAGGCGTTCGCCGCCGGCGCGGCCGGCTGGTGCACGGCCGCGCCCTGCCTGATCCCCGGGGCGGTCCTGGAGCTCCACCGGGCGGTGCGGGTCGGCGACCTCGACGCCGCCCGGCAGGCCTTCTACCGCCAGCTGCCCCTCCTGCAGTTCATCCTGCGGGGCGGACTCCCCACCACCGTCAAGGCCGGCCTGGCCCTGCGCGGCCTGGACGTCGGGGAGCCGCGCCACCCGCTGCTGCCGCTGGACGACGAGCGCACACTCCGCCTCGCCGAACTGCTCGCGACGCTGGACTGACCCACCGTCAGGGCAGGCTGGGCACCCGGTCCGACGGGCCGGCCGGGTCGTCGTGGATCACCACGAGGATCGCGGCCGGCGCCGGGCCGGTGCTCCGGCAGCGGTGCGGCAGCGCCGAGTTGAAGTAGACGCTGTCCCCCGGGGCGAGCTCGACCGTCCGCTCGGGGAACTCCAGCTCGACCGTCCCGGCGTGCACGAAGAAGAACTCCTCGCCCGCATGGGACTTGAAGGGCGAGTCGCCCAGCTCGACCGGCGGGTACATCATGAACGGCACCATCTGCTTGCCGCTGAGGCCGGTCGCGATGCCCTCGTAGTGCGGGGCGCCGGGGCCGGCCCCGTCGGCCATCGGCGTCCGCTCGCCGGCCCGGACCACCGTGATCAGCTCCGGCTCCACGTCCTCCGAGAACAGCCGGCCGACGTCGACCTTCAGTGCGTGCGCCAGCTTGAGGGCGGTCGAGATGGAGGGATCGCTGAGCCCCCGCTCCACCTTGGAGAGGTAGCTCTTGGTCACCCCGACCTGCGCCGCCAGCGCCTCCAGGCTCAGCCGGTTCTGCTTCCTCAGCACCCTCACTCGGCTGCTCATGCGGCACCTCTCGCCCCGGAACGTTCGGTTCAGTATCCCACCGCGCCCGGCCCCGGTGCCGCGGGGCCGGGCACCCGTCCGTCAGTGGCCGGCGATGTCGTCCGGGCGCACCGCGATGTGGTCGGCGCCCAGATCGACGGCCACCCGGTGCTCCATGCCCAGGGCCTCCAGGAACTTGACCGGCAGCTGCACCCGGCCGGTGCGGTCGAGCATCACGTACTCACGCTCGTTCACCGACTCCTCGCCGTGCTCGTCCGTGACCGTCCGGCGCAGCACCTCGCTGCTGGTACGGCCGTCGCGGATGGCGACGGTGCGGCGGACCTCGGCGGCGACCATGGGGTCGTGGGTGACGATGACGACGGTCGCGCCGAGTTCGCGGTTGACGGTGCGGAAGGCTTCGAAGATACCGGCGGCGGTCTCGGAGTCGAGTTCGCCGGTGGGCTCGTCGGCGAGCAGGACGGGCGGGTTGTTGGCCATGCCCACGGCGATGGCCACGCGTTGCTGCTGGCCGCCGGAGAGTTCGGCGGGGCGGCGGTGGGCGAGGTCGCCCAGCTCCATCGCCTCCAGGAGTTCGGCGACCCGGGCCGCCTGCTGCTTGGAGCGGGCGGCGCCGCCGGCGCGGCCGCGCAGCTGCATCGGCAGGGCGATGTTCTCGGCGGCGGTGAGGAAGGGCAGCAGGTTGCGGGCGGTCTGCTGCCAGATGAACCCGACCACCTCACGGCGGTAGCGCAGCCGCTCCCGGGTCGACATCTCCAGCAGGTCGCAGCCCGCGACGGTCGCCGTCCCGGCCGTCGGCACGTCCAGCCCCGCCAGGATCGTCAACAGCGTCGACTTGCCGCTGCCCGACGCACCCACCAGAGCGACCAGATCGCCCTGACGGATCGTCAACTCAAGGCCCTGGAGCGCCTGCACCTCCACACCCTCGGCACTGAAGATCCGCACCAACCGCTCGCACACGATCGCCGCATCCGCCGCGTGCGCCCTCGGCGCCGCAGCCGCCAACGCCCGGTCCTGCAACTCCTGAAGAGTCGGGGCCTGGACAACCGCCCGACCCTCGAAGCCACCGTTCACCACTGATCTCCTGTCGCCGCTGCGCCTGGGTGCGCTCCTGGTCGCGGTAGCCGCGAGTTGATTCCCTTGCCGGTCACCCGGTGGCGTGCTTCGTCGCCGCCCGCCGGGTCGGGTGCGTCGGGGTCGGCCGGCCTGACCGACCGGCCGTCCCGCCGGGCCGACCGCGCCGCCCGAACCGTGGTCAACGCTGCTCCCCCGCCCGCAGCTCGGTGCTGATCTGGCGTCGGCCGGAGATCAGCGCCTCGGCGAGCACACCGGCCGTGACCAGCGCCGCCAGCCCGAGGACCTGGAACAGGACGGGCAGCACCGCGGGCTTCAGGCCGGCCGGAACCGGGGCACCGACCAGTGCGGACAGGTCGATCGCCGGACCGAGCAGGGCGACCGCGGCGAGCGCGACCACTCCTCCGCCGACCGCCGCGGCGAGCGTCTGCGGCAGAGTCTCGGCGACGATCAGCGCCAAACCCTGCCGGGGCCGCAGGCCCATCGTGCGCAACCGCGCCAGCACGGCCACCCGTTCGGGGGCGGCCCGGAGCAGCGTCAGCAGGACGGCGAGCAGGGCGAAGCCGGCGGCGCCGATCACCGCGGCCCAGAACAGCCGCGCGGCCGACAGCTGAAGCGGATCGGTGGCGAGCTCGGCGGCCCGGGCGGCGCTGGTCCGGACCACGTACCCGGTCGGTACCGCGTCGGGATCGGTGTCCGCGGGGGCCTGGGCCGCCGGCGCCGGGCCGGACGCGGCGGGGGCGGGGGCGGGGGCGGAAGGTGAGGCAGCGGTCGGTGAGGCTGCGGTCGCGGCGCCGGTCGTGGAGCCCGGGGCTACGCCGCCGATCCTCATCGGTTCCAGCTCGCGCACCAGCCCCTTCAGCCGCCGCTCGTCGATGTCACCGGTGGCGAACCAGAGGTTGGCCTGGCCGAGTTCGGGAAAGCTCGCGGTCACGGGGCCGGACGGCAGCACGACGAATCGTCGGGTCGTTTCCTCCAGCGCCGGTGTGCCGTCGACGGTGCCGGCCGACTTCGCGAGGAGCTCCTTCCCGTTGGGCATCCGCAGGCGGTAATTCCCGTCGGTGATCTTCTTCGCGATCTCGGTGCTGAACAGAGCCGGCACGGGACTGTCGGTCCCGCCGCCGTCGCCCGCGAGGACGGCCGGGTCGAACGCGCCGCGCCCGACGGTCCGGGACAGCTCCGCGTACGCCACCGGGTCGACGACCAGCGCGCTGACCCGGACGAGCCCGCTGTCGGCGCCGAGGAGGAACACCTCGCTCTCCCACCAGACGCCGGTGGCCGTCCGCACCCCGGGCAGGGCGGCGGCCGCCGCGAGGAAGGCGGGCGGGAGGACGGCACCGGACGGCATCCCGACGGCCGCGTCGGCGCCGACCGCGCTCCGGGCGGCGTGCGCGCGGTCACGGTCGACGGCGTCCAGCACGGTGGCTCCGAACCCCGCCGTGGTCACCGCGAGCATCAGCGCGAGCAGCGGCAGCACGGACGGGCGCGGCCGGCCGCCGGTCCCGCGCGCGGCCCGGGCCAGACCGAGGAACCCGATCAGCCCCGAACCCCGGCCGGCCACCCGGGCGAGCGCACCCACCAGCACCGGCTGGAGCCGCGCCAGCACCAGGCCGCCCGTCAGGGCCAGCAGCAGCGGAGCCGCCACCAGCATCGGATCCAGCCCCTCCCCCGGCGGGACGACCCCCCGGCGCCGGACCTCCAGCACCGCCGCGACCGTGACGGCCAGGACGACGAGTTCGCCGACCAGCCGACGCCGCCCGCCCGAACCCGGGGCACGCGGCGCGGACCAGAGCAGCGCCGCCCGGGCCGGAAAGCCCAGCAGCGCGAGCAGCAGAACGGCCAGGGCCGCCAGCAGCGAACCCGACCAGCGCGGCGTCGGCAACAGCCACAGCGCCGAGGCCGTCGCCAGCAGCCCGGCCGGCAGCACCGTCACCGCGCCCTCGCCGAGCAGCCGGCGCAACACCCCGCCCCGCGACCCGCCACGGGCCTGGAGCAACCGGAGCTCGCCGACCCGCCGGTCCCCGGTCAGACCCGCCGCCAGACAGAGCACCACCGCGGCGACACCGGCCAGCCCGGCCGGACCGATCGCCGCCAACGGCGCGGCCGCATCGTGCCGGGCGATGGCCTGCTGGAACAGCTGCGGCAGCTCCGAGCCGATCCGCAGGTCCTCGCGCCCGGTGGCGACGGACAGGCGCGTGGCGGTGGGGCCGCCGACGTAGGAGGAGATCTCCTCCCCGGTCCGGTCCAACTGATCGGCGCGCAGGGCGGCGGTGTCGATCGGCAGCCGCCAGAAGTCGGTCGCGCCGCCTCCCCACGGGGCGATCAGGTCCATCGCCCCGGGCGAGACCACGCCGGCGGTGTGCCAGTACAGCTCCTTGGCACCCTCCACACAGGCCCGCTCGGGGCACGGCAGGTCGTACCAGTACCGGTCGCTCGGGTCGTCGGCCGTGTAGAGGCCGACCACCTCGGCCTGGAACCGGCCCCCGGAGGGGGAGGTCCCACCGTCGATGATGTCGCCCACGTGGATGCGGATGGTGTCGGCGCCGCTCTTGCTGAGCGCGATCGCGACCGGCTTGGCGACACCCTCGCCCGGCTCCGGCGGGGCGGGCCAGCGGCCTTCCACCAGGGTGACGCGGTCGGTGATGCCGTGCGTGTAGAGCAGGTCGAGCACGGGCTTCGCCTCGCCGAGGGTGGCGAACCCGGGGTTCCACATCTTGCGCGGCTTGTTGCCGCGCGTTCCGTACACCGGGCCGCTCGCCGCGATCCCGAACGTCTCCTTCGGGTACGACGTGAGCTTCTCTGCCACCTTGTCGAGGTCGGCCTCGCCGAGGCGGTGGCTCGACGTGGCCAGCATGCTGGTCCAGGACGGGCCGCGGTCCTTCAGGTACTCGCGCAGCGCTTCGTCCGTCCCCCGGTCAACGGCGCGGGGGAAGGCGGCGGCCAGGAAGACGGTGCCGAAGGCGAGCAGCGCCATGAGCCCGGCGGCCAGCGGCGCCGAGCGCAGCCTGGTCCGCACCCAGGGCGCGGGCCGGTACCCGGCGCCCCGGTCGGCGCCGGCGGGGCTGGGGGTGCCGGGCGTACCGGTGCCGGCCGGGGTGGTCACATCTCCTCCACGTGCCGCAGCCGGGCGGCCACGTCTCGACGGCGACCTCCGCTGAGGGAGGCCGACAGCAGGGCAACGGCGGTGATCGCGGCCGCGAGCAGCACGGCCTGGCCGAGCGGCAGGTCGACCAGGAGCTCGGGCACCGGCCGGCGGGCGGCCGGGGTGAGCACCACCAGCGGCACGATCAGGTGGACGATCAGGCCGCCCAGGGCCAGCCCGACGAGGCTGCCGAGACCGACCAGGACGCCCTGCTCGGCAGCGACCGTCCATCGCAGCCACCGCCGTGGCGTGCCGAGCGCGAGCAGCACGGTGAACTCCCCGGCGCGTTCGCGGGCGGAGGCCGCCGAGGCGGCGGCGAAGCCGATCGCGGCCAGAACGGTGCTGACCAGGGCGATCGCGGCGAGCGCACTCTGCGGGGCGGCGCTGAGCGGGTCGGCGAGCAGATCGGCCGCCACCTCGTCGCGCAGCAGCAGTTGCTGGCCGCCCGGTTCGGCGCGCAGCTTGGCGGCGGCCGCGGCGGGCACCTCGTCCCCCGAGCCGGTGGCCGGCAGCCACCACTCGGAGGTGGCCGGCAACTGGCGGCCCGAGGTGGCGAGCAGCCGCCCGGTGGTGGCGAGGTCGAGGACGATCGCCGTGTCCCCGGCCACGGGCAGGGACTGGACCACGCCGGTGACCTTGACCTGCAGAACGGCGCCGGCGAACGGCACCTTGACGATGTCGCCGACCGCCGCTCCGACGGCGGTCAGGTAGGCGTGCGTGGCGACCCCGGAGACGACGTTCGGGACCGGGGCGCCGGCGGGAGCGACATTGGCCTGAACGCTGTCGACGCCGCCGCGCCCCTTCTGGTAGCGGAGCTTGAGCAGCTGCTGCTCCCCCGCTCCGGCGGGAACGACCGTGGACGCCGACGTCTCCGCGCCGGCGGGGGCGACGGTGCTCCAGGCGAGGCCGGCCGGTGCGGTGACGGGAGTGGCCGGCCCGGTCGCGGTGTCGGAGACGCGGATCCCCCGGAGGGTCAGATCACCGACGAGCGCGGGGGTGCGATCCGTACCGAACACGACGACCATTCCGGCCAGGGTGAGCGGGGCGGCGGCGGAGCCGACCGGCGAGCCGGTGAGCGCCGCGAGATCGGCGGTGGCCACGGCGTCGCCCTGGTTGGGGACACCGGCCAGCGGGGCCCGGAACGTGCCGCCGAACCGGTCGCGCAGCAGCAGCCACACATCCGGATGGGAATCGGACACCACCGCCGGCGTGTTGGTGAGGTCGACGTCGATCCGCTGGGCGCGGCCCGGCAGCGGCAGCCCGGCCTGGACCCCGGTGGGCGCGGGCTCGGCCAGCGGCGCGAACACCTCCCGGGGGCGCTGCCCGTCGAGCAGATCCGCCCGCACCGGCACCCGGTCGGCGAACCCCGCGGCGTCCAGCGCCAGCAACTGCCCGGCAGCGCCGTTCGGCAGTGAGTTCTCCTGCCGGACGACCGGTATCAGCCGATCACCGCCCGGCAGCGCCCCGTACCGGCCGCCCTGCCCCATCGACGCCGTGGTCGAACCGACGATCCGCAGACCACCCGCCGTCACGAAGTCCGCCTGGTCACGCTGCGAAGCCGACCAGCTGGAGTGCTGGCCCAGCGCCAACACCCCCGTCGACACCGCCAGCACCAGCAGCAGCACCGGCCCCGTCGCCCGCCCCGGCCGACGGGCCAACTGCCAACCCACCAGCGCCGGTACCAGACCCCGCCTTCGCGCGGCCAACCTGCCGCCCAACCGGGCCGCGAACGGCAACAGCCGCAGCACCAACAGCGTCCCCGCACACAACGCCAGGGTGGGAGCGGCGATCAACACCGGGTCCAGACCCAGCCGCCCGGCCGAGTCCGCCGACAACCCGCCGCTGTACTGCGACAGTTGGTAGTAGGCGAGAGCTGCCAGAGCGACCACCGCGAGATCCGCGCCCGAACGCACCGCCCCCGCCACGAGCGCCTGACGCCGCCCCGCCCGGCGCAACACCGCACCACCGGCACCACGCAGCAGGGCGGGCGCGGTGGTCAACACGACACAGGCGAGCGCACAGGCCGCCGCGACCGGCCAGAGCGTCCAGCTCAGCCCGGTGTCCAACGGCACCCGGGACAACGGCCCGAACCCCGCGAGCGCCCGCAGCAGAAGCGGCGCGAACAGCGGCGCGAGCACCGCCGCCGGAAGAGCCAGCAGCAAGGACTCGGCAGCCGTGAACACCCCCAGCCGCGCGCCGGACGCGCCACGCGCGGCCAACAGGGCGTTCTCGCCCACCTGCCGGGCGGCCATCAGATGGACCACCAACAGCAGCACGGCGGCAGCGAGCACCACCAGTTGCAGGGCTCCGATCAGCAGCGTCGACCGGGCGACCAGGGCGCTGGACTCCAGCTCCTGCAGGAGCACCGGCAGTTCGGTCGAGACCTGGAGGCCCGCGGTCCTTCGCAGCTCCTCGGCGAGGCCGGCGGCCCGCTCCCGGAGGGCGGTGGCCTCGGTGGCACGGACCGCGGCGAAGTCCGCCCGGAGCAACCAGCTCCGGCCGTTCTGTGGGATGCCCGCCGTGGTGAAGGCCGTGTCGTCGACCAGCAGCGGGCCGTAGGTGGTGAAGCCACCGACCTGGATCTCGTGGCCACCCAGCGAATCCAGCCGCCAGTACGGGTCCGCGAGATCGGCGGCACGGTAGACACCCGTGACCCGGACGGTGAGCGGCGCACCGCTCAGCCGGTCGTCCAACCGAACCTCGGCGGGCAACGCCCCGGCACTCAGCCCCAGCCGGACCAGCGCGGTCTGCGGAACGGCGACCTGCACCGGCCCCGTTCCGGCCGAGGCCGGGGCCGGGGCGGCAGCGGCGGGCCACGACCCGGCCAGCAGGGTGACACGGTTGTGGTCGAGCGCCGCGAGCACGGTGAGGTCGGTCGGCCTCCCGGCCGCCTGGGTGGAGGCGGCTCCGGCGGCGGGGGCGGCGGCTCCGGCAGCGGGGGCTCCCGCGCCAGGGGCGAGAGCACCGGCGGCGTCGGCCGGGAGGCCGTAGGAGCGGCTGCGGGCCAGGCTCTCGCTGTGCGCGGGCAGGTCTCCGAAGAGCCGGTCGGCATAGGCGGCGACGGCCGTGTCGTCCGCGGCCCGCTTGTCCAGGCCGTGTTCGGCCTTGACCAGGACGGTGGTCCGGGCTTGACCCGGCCCCTGGAGCGACTGCCGAAGCCCCGCCTCCCCCACGGTGCGGTTGAACGCCACCAGTGCGGTGAGCACCGCCGTGGTGATCAACACCGTGAGCAGGACGGCGGTGGCCAACGGCAGTCGCCCGCGCAGACGGCGCACGACAAAGCCGAGCATCCTTTTCCTCCCCCGGTACATTCCGGTCGCGTCCGGCTTCTCCGTCCGTGCACTCCTGCCACGGGATGGACGCCTGTCACGCACCGCTACGGTGACCACCGGCGCTTGATCACCGGATAGCGGACGATGCTGTCAGATCCACTCTTCAAACGGAAGGGACTTGCGCGAATCATGTAACTAGTGAGCAAATTCTCCGCGTTAGCAGCTCATCGGATCCGCACCGCCGATGCATCATCAACGCCTCGGCGGCGCCGGTCGGTTCAATGGCCGCCCAATATGCCATGAACACTTCAATCTCATCGCCCGTCATGAGTACTTCACTTCAGTCGAGGAACACCCAGGGGGACGCCTTATGACGCAGCAATCGACCGCCACCGTCACCACCGACATGGTCACCGTCACCGACCTCACCCACAGCTTCGGCACCGGCGACCGCACCGTGCACGCACTGCGCGGCGTCTCCTTCAGCGCCCGCCGCGGCGAACTCACCGCCCTCAAGGGCCGCTCCGGCTCCGGCAAGACCACCCTCCTCAACCTCGTCGGCGGCCTCGACACCCCCACCGGCGGCACCATCACCCTCGACGGCACCGACCTCGACCACCTCGACGAGAACGGCCGGCTCGCCCTGCGCCGCGACCGCATCGGCTTCGTCTTCCAGTCCTTCGGCCTCATCCCCGTCCTCACCGCCACCGAGAACGTCGGCATCCCGATGCGCCTGCGCAACACGCCCGCCGCCGAACGCGAAGAACGCGCCCGCACCCTCCTCGCCCTCGTCGGCCTCACCGACCACGCCAACCAGCGCCCCGCCGAGCTCTCCGGCGGGCAGCAGCAACGCGTCGCCATCGCCCGCGCCCTCGCCAACCGCCCCGACCTCATCATCGCCGACGAACCCACCGGCCAACTCGACTCCGAAACCGGCCGCTCCATCATGGAACTGCTGCGCGCCGTCGTCCGCAGTGAAGGCGTCACGGCCCTCGTCGCCACCCACGACCCCACCCTCATGGAACTCGCCGATCGCGTCATCGAACTCCGCGACGGCCACATCGTCGACCCCACGCCCTGAACCCCCGGCGGATTCCTTCCCCTCGGGCGTCGGCCCGCCGATCCACCCCTTCGGCCCCGGGGGGCCGCCCTTCGGGGCACCCGCCGTGGCCCTGCGGGGCACCGAGCCGTGGCCTTCCGGTCCGACCCGCCAGGTGCAGCGGGCCCGGGGAGGCCCGCCCACGAGCGGACGGTCATCCCGAGGCCCGAGGGACAGTCGCGCCCAGGGCGCGCGCCGCGCTCAGAGCGCCCTGAGCACGGCCTCGCACTCCCGGCACCGTCGCGTGCGCTGGGACGGCGGGTACCAGGGTTCACCCGGCCCGGACGGCTGGTAGCCCTCCCGTTCGAGGTCTCCGGTGTCGATCCCGCAGAACGTGACCGGCCCCGGGTCCTCCGGCACGTCCGGGTCGGCCGGCGCCGCGTGCACCCAGCGAATCCGGGCGCCCACGTCGACCTCCCCCTCGTCCAGCACCTCCGTGGACGACTCCAGCTCGACCAGCACGACCACTCCGCTCATACCTCGACCCTGCCCCCCGCCCGCCCGGGCCGCATCCCGACCACCGGAACGGGGAGCCGGACCGCCGGGCCCGGGCGAGTCGGACACCCGTACGTCCCGCGGTTCACGATCCGGTGCACGGAGACCTCCCCTCGGCCTGTCGCTCCTCCGTCCTCCCTCGCTCACGCAGTCGGAAGGCGGTGGGGGACAAGGAGGTCGCGACGCGGAACCTTCGGGAGAAGTACAGCGGGTCGGTGAAGCCGATTCGGGCGGCGATCGTGGCCACGGGCAGGTCGGTCACCATGAGCAGTTGACGGGCCAGGTCCATCCGCTGGCGGTCCACGTAGGACATGAGGCCGGTGCCGAGCTGCGCCGAGGCGAGGTGGGCGAGGCGGGACGGCGACAGCCCACCGATCCGGGCCAGCGAGTCGACCGAGTGCGGCTCCTCGATGGTGTCGCCGATGTGTTCCAGGACGGTCAGGAGCCGCGGATCGAGGACCGTCCCGCCCGGGTTGCGCGTGTCGCACCACAGCAGCGCCTCTTCGACGGCGTTCATGGCGAAGAGCGTGCTGCGGCGAAGACCTGCGCGCCGGGCGGAGATCGCGCGATCGAGGGCCTGAACGACGCGGGCCCGCACGGTGTCGTCCACCTCCACCTGCCGGATGCCGGGCGCGGCGGTGGGCCAGTCGAGCAGGGAGAGCCAGTCGGGGCGCGGGTTCAGGTGTGCCCACCGGAGGGACCACCCGCTGGCTTCGTGGTCGGTGCCGTAGTCGTGGGGAGTCCCTGGTTCGACAGCCGTGATCCGATCAGGTCCGGCGAGGAGGTCGGGGTGCCCGGGCAGTCGGAACCTGCCGCGCCCCGCCAGGGTGACGAACAGGACCCAGTCGGTCGTACCACCTGATCGCACCGTGCGGTACGTGCTGCCCTCGTCCAGCTCCCCGCACACGACGCGGTCATGCGCGGACGCGATGGTCACTGCTGCTCGGGGTGAGGCTGCGACAGGATCGTCCATGCCGTCGACCGGTTCTGCCATGCCCTTACCCGCTCGTGAACCCGACGATTGACCCATGACTACCAGCGCACTCTCGCTCGCACCCGACGACGCCGACGCCCTGCACGCACGCTACCAGCGTGACGGTGTGATCCAGGTCGACGGCCTGTTGTCCGACGCCGAGGTCGAGACGGTCCGGGCAGCGTTCATGTTCCAGGTCGAGACGGACCACCGAGCGGTCGGTGCCGTGGACGAGGTGCCGGCCGACGACGTCCTCGCCCGGTACCCGCGCTTCATGAACCCGCATCGCCGTCCGGACCTGGAGATCGGCCGCGTCGCCCGCACGCTCATGACCGACCCGCGCATCCTCGACGTGGTCACGGCCCTGGTCGGCCCCGTGTACGGAGCTCAGTCGATGTTCTACTTCAAGCCCCCCGGCGCGCGTGGCCAGGCGATGCACCAGGACAACTACTTCCTCCGCGCGCATCCCGAGACCTGCGTCGCGGCGTGGATGGCGATCGACGACTGCGACGCGGCGAACGGAGGACTCGGCGTGGTTCCCGGCAGCCACACCCTGGAGGTGGCCTGCCCCGAGGAGGCCGACCTGACGGAATCCTTCACCCGTGGACTCGTCCGCCCGCCGGAGGGCCTGTCCGCCGTCCAGACCGAGATGCGGGCGGGCGACGTCCTGTTCTTCCACGGCAGCACCGTCCACGGGTCGCTGCCCAACACCACCGTGGACCGCTTCCGCCGTTCGCTCATCTTCCACTACGTCCCTCAGGCGAGCATCGAGATCGCCCGCCCGTACCTGCCGCTGGTCGCCCCGGACGGCAGTGAGGTCAACGTGGCCGAAGCCCTCGGTGGAGGCCCCTGCGGGGAGGGCTGGGAGGGCGCGGCGCACTGATCGCAGTGAGCCGACAGGCCGCCCTGAACCGGGCTCGGGAGACTACGCCGAAGCCTCTGATCCCGCCCCGGGGGCGAATCCGACCCCCCGTTCGGCAAAGACATTCATGGCAGCGCCCAGGAATTCCACCATCCTGGGATGGTAGGAATCATGAAATCCCCTCATGGCGTCGTCTTCCGCATAGAAGAGCGCCATGCCGGCGTAAGCCTTCCTGCTGGGGACGTAAAATCGGCACACTATGTCGAAGTGCCGGCGAACGAGCTCCTGGATCTGTCCGTCCCCGGGCTGGGAGCCGTCCAGGCGGGCCGCGATCTCCCTGTACAGCACGTCCCAGTCCCGGTGGACCTGCCCCCGGTCCACGTGCTCCCAGTCATTGGTCTCGGCAAGGCTCTTCGCCTGCTCCGCGGCCAACGACCGGCGACACTCGTCTTCGTCCTGATTCCCCATGGCACCGATCCTCGTGATTCCTGCGCCTCTTCAGCGAATTCCCTGAGAGGCGAGCGACATGCCACCATCGACCGACGGCCGATCCAGGCCGAACAGTGGCACACGCCCGCCGGGTCGGCAAACGGTTTACCGACCCCGAATCAGGGGCTTCGACGCAGTCGCCCGAGCCCGGTTCGTGATGGCCCGTCGGTTCCGTCGAGGCGGAAAAGCGGTACGGGCACGGGCCGGGACGGCTTCGCCCCGCCTCCGGCCGACGGCCAGGGGCGGGGCGAAGGAGCCGGGATCAGCCGCTGGTGTCACGCCGGCGGCGGAGGGCGAAGGCACCGCCCGCGAGCACCAGGGCCGCGCTCGAACCGCCGACGAGCACGGGTGTCGAGGAGGAGCCCTCTTCCGTCTTCGTCGCAGCACCGTAGCCGCTGGACATGCCCGCGGTGTCGTACTCCGAGCCGGGCAGCTTGTCGGCGTAACGGGCCTTGAGCAGCTTCTGGTAGTCACTCAGCGAGACCGACGACCGGCCGTCCAGGCCCTGCCGCGCCTGGTCGTTGAGCGGTTCGACCGTGGTGAGCTTCAGCTGGTACCAGCCGCAGATCTGCGGCTCGGTGAACACCAACGTCCCCACCGTGGCCTTCCCCGCGTACGTGGCATCGCTGTCGCCCTCGCGCACGGCCGCCAGGTGCCAGCCGCCGCCCTGCGTGGGGGCGAGCATGACGGTCGCGTTCCGCCCGTTGACCGGGGCGTTCAGCGCGGAGACCAGGTAACTCAGCTTGACCGCCTCGGTGGGGATCGGCAGCGACGTCCCCGCGACGAAGCCGGCGGTGACCTCGTTCAGGGCCAGCGGGTCGTTGACGGTGAAGGCCGGCATGCCCTCGCACGGGTCGGCCTTGTCGGGGATCGGCTGCGGCGTCCCGGCCTCGTCGCCCTGGGGCACCGGAACGCCGAGGAAGCGGCAGACGGTGTTGCGGACGTCGGCCGACTTCACCAGGTCGAGGGCGGCCTGGTAGTCCGGGATGTCCGCCGGGAGCGGGTCCATGGGCGCGGTCGCACGGGCGGGGCCGGCGACGGACAGGAGTGCGGATGCGCTCAGTACCAGGACGGTGGTCAGGCGGGCGCGGCGGGAGGCCGCCCGCTTGCTGGACGTTCGTGTTCCGTGCATGCCGCCTGCCTTAACGGGAGATGCCGATCCGGGAGTGAGTCCACTTGAACGAGCTGTTGCTGACGTAGTCGGCGTAGTTCCACCACGTGTAGGTGGCGGTGTCCGGCCACGGGTCGGCGACGCCGATGGTGTTGTTCGACGTGTCGAAGCCGTAGACGACGTTCATGTGGCCACCGCCGGACGTCCACCCGATGCGGGCGGCGACCGGCCGGGCTGCCTTGACGTCGGTGTAGACCTGGTTGAACGTGGCCGCACTGCTCAGGCCCGAGCCGGAGTGCGTCATGCCGAGACTGGTCCAGCCCTTGGCCATGTCGTCGAGCGTGGCGGGCTGGTTGTTGCAGCCGTAGTAGGGCTGGGCGCGGTCGCAGAAGTCCGTCTGCGTGCTGCCGTAGCCCTGGAACTTGGCGATCGTCAGTCCGGAGGCGACCCAGCACCACTGGGTCTTCTCCTGCTTGTACATGCCGATGTTGTCCTGCCCCGCCTCGGCGTGGGCCGGGCTCCCTGCGGCGGCGAGCAACCCCGAAGCCGTCAGTGCGACGGCCGTCACCGTGGCCGCGAACGTGGATCTGCCCATCTTCCTGCCTTCCCGCGAAAGTGCGATGCGTGCCGGGGGATCTGGCAGAGCTATGACAGCACGAACTGGCGACAGAACGACTGGTAAGTACAGAAACTGTACCTACAAGGGCGAATCGTCATATATGCAGTGGGCCCGACGACATCGGGGACCTCGTCGACCCGGCACAGGCGGTCGACAGCTTGAATCGAATCGACCCGGCATCAGCAGGTCGAGTGTCCTACGAGGTCGAACGAGAAGCTCAGCCCGGAGCGGGAGCGGCTTCGGAACCGGGGTCGTCCTCTCCGTCGCGCGCTTCGTGCGGGCCGGGTCCTTCGAGCTGGTGGATCAGGGTCTTGAGCGTCGCGATCTCGTCCTGCAGGGCCTTCTTGCCCGCTTTGGTGAGCTGGATCCAGGTGCGGGCGCGTTTGCCCTCGTAGCCCTTGTCGATCGTGACCAGACCCGCCTTCTCCAGGACCGCGAGGTGCTGGGAGAGATTGCCGGCGGTGAGACCGAGCGTGCTGCGGAGGAAGGTGAACTCCACCCGCCGGGCCTCCTTGGCCACCGCGAGGATGCCCAGCCGAACGCGCTGGTGCACCACGTCGTCGAGGCTGCTGGTGGGGTGTTCCGTCATGCGGCCGACCGCCCCTGGACCCGCTGCAGCAGGGCGAGGCCGACGCCGCCGAGCAGCAGCACCCCTCCCTCGAACAGGATGTGCGGGAGGCCCCCCCACGGCGACGGGCCGGGAAGGTCTCCGGCACTGAGCATGGCGCCCAGGTAGGCGCAGGCGATGGCGAGGAGCGGCCAGCTGCGCTCGATCCGGGCGAGCAGCAGCAGCGCCAGGCCGATCGTGCCGGCCGGGCTGAGCACCGTGCTGTCGAAGATCGGGGCGAAGGGCGACGGTCCGCGGAGATCGGCGAGGAACTCGGGGTGCATGACCGTCCAGACCGAGTAGACGGTGATGAGCACGACCAGGGCGATCCCCAGGGCCAGGTACGGTCCGACCCGGGTGCCCAGGCCGAGCCGGTCGGCACGACGCAGGTAGAACCAGCTGATCGCGCCGTAGGCGAGCACCAGCGCCACCGGCCAGTACCACATCGCCGGCGGCAGGCTGCCGGGACTGTGGTCGCCCTGGCCGTAGCGGACCACCGGCGCCGCGCCGATCCGCACGGCGGCGAAGACGAGGAGGGCGAACCAGGCACCGCGCTGCTCACGACGGACGTGCCGGACCAGGGCCCGCTTCATTGCCAGGAGATGGCGGGGGTCGCCCGGGGACGGGACAGGGTGAGTCGTCATGGGAACAAGGTTTGCATGACAAACCAATTGTGTCCAGAGATCCATTTGCGACACGGTCAGCTAGGGCGGCGTCGGACCCTCGGTATGCCCCACACCCCCAGCCGGCCGACGAGCGCCGTCGACCCGGGTTCAGCCGAGCCCGGCTGAACGGCGGAGGCTAGATGATCTATTCCAAGGGGTGAGGCGAGTTGAAAGCCAGTGGCGGCGCCAAGAACGGAGCGAGTACCGTCCGGGTTTTGATGACTGACTCCTGGGACACCATCGCCGATTGGTATGCGGGACTGCTGCAGGCCGGTTCCGCTATGCACGATTTCAACCGTGACGTCCTGCTCCACCACCTTCCGGAAGAGCTCAACGGGCATCACGTCCTCGACCTCGGGTGCGGCGAGGGGATCGTCGCCCGAGCGGTGGCCGCCCGCGGAGCCTCCGTCGTGGGCATCGACCCATCACCACGCATGATCGAACACGCGCGGGCCGCCGAGACAAGCCAGTCCGGCACAGTGATCTACTCAGTCGACGACGGATGTGTACTGAGCACAGTCGTCGCAGACTCTGTCGATTGGGTGACCGCCGGGCTGTCCCTGAACAACGTGCCCAACCTCGATGCGGCGCTCACGGCCGTGAAGCGAGTGCTGGTAACGCAAGGCTCACTCGTCTTCACCATCCCCCATCCCTGCTTCGAAGCGCCGCACGCAACCTGGACGCAGGCGGCCGACGGGGCCGCCCGCCGGGTCGTCGGCAGCTACCTCACCGAAGGCTTCTGGCGCTCCGACAACCCCGACGGTGCCCGCCGGGCCGGCAACCAGCACCGGACGTTGTCCACGTACCTGACCGCACTGGTCCGGCACGGTTTCGTCTTGGAAGCCGCTGCCGAGCCGGTCCCAAGTGCCCAAGTGGCGGCCGCGCAGCCGCAGCGGGCCGAGCTGCCACCATTCCTCGCCATCCGCGCGCGCAGCACCTGAACACGAACCGGTACCAACTGCGTCCGTTGTGCGGTAGAGCAGGACAAGGGAGTCCAATGTCGGTGTGTGAAGACTGACTTGGACTCCCTCGCGACTGCACTCTACGTGCAGCTCGACGATCTGCTGAAGATTTCGCCGCAACTGGCACCGTGGCGCCCGAAGGTGGGACTGGCTCCCAGACTGACCGACGCGGAGCTGGTGGCTCTCGCGGTGATGCAGGCCCTCCTTGGTTTCACTTCCGAGGCGAGGTGGCTGCGGCACGCGCACACCCACCTGCGTCACCTGTTCCCGTACTTGCCGAAGCAGCCCGGCTACAACAAGCGCCTGCGCAAGGCGGCCGAACTCATCCGGCACGCCAGCCGCGAGCTGGCCACCGACACCACGATGTGGACCGACGACGTGTGGGTCGTGGACTCCACACCGGTCGAGTGCGGGCGCTCCCGGGAGACCGTCAAGCGTTCCGACCTGGCGGGATGGGCCCAGTACGGCTACTGCGCCAGCCACTCACGCTTCTTCTGGGGACTGCGGCTGCACCTGGTATGCACCTTGAGCGGCCTGCCGATCGCCTTCGCGCTGACCGGGGCGAAGGCCGACGAGCGTGAGACCCTGATCGACATCTTCGCCACCGAGCCCGCCCTCACCGTCGACCGCCCCGGGCAAACGCTGATCGGGGACAAGAACTACTTCGGCCGCGAGTTCGAGACACAGCTGGCCGAGCTGGGCATCCAACTGCTGCGTCCGGCCCGCAAGGGCGAGGCCGAGCGGGCCGGAGCACAGCTGTTCAAACCGCTGCGGCAGGTCATCGAGTCGATCAACGAGACCTTCAAGGGGCAACTCGATCTCGAACGCCACCACGGCCGCACCCCCGACGGCGTGATCGTCCGAGTGCTCCAGCGGATCCTTGCCCTGACCGCCGCAATCTGGCACAACCAGCGCACCGGCCAACACGTCATGCGGTCACTGACCGCCTACGATCACTGACCCCCTTGGAATCAATCATCTAGT
Organism: Kitasatospora sp. NPDC058218; assembly: GCF_042882445.1. NCBI lineage: Bacteria > Bacillati > Actinomycetota > Actinomycetes > Kitasatosporales > Streptomycetaceae > Kitasatospora > Kitasatospora sp. NPDC058218. The sequence continues at coordinate 94,073 of NZ_JBHVWC010000033.1, forward strand.
ACGGCAGGTAGTAGCTGAGTACGTCGGCGGTGAGTGGGGGGAAGAGCACCCGGAACAACTCCTCGTCCGCGGCGTAGACGTCGGGGCGGATCCGGGTCAGCCCCTCGATGCCGTACGGGCCGAACAGCAGGGCGGCCAGATGGTCGGGCGCCAGCCCGACGCCTCCCACGGCTCCCGGCGCCTGCATCGCGCCGCCGGTGACGACCTCACCGAGCCCGTCGGCGAGAACCGGAATCCGGTAGTGGGCACCGAAGGTGGAGATGACGATGTCCCGGCCGGTGCGGTCGGTCCCGGCCGTGGTGAGGCGCTGCCAGAACAGCGGACGCAGCCTGTCGAGCAGCGCTGCGACATCCGGGACGCGGACGTAGTACTGCTCCGCCCTCCGGTGCGGTTCGTGGTCGATGAACTCCTGCCACGCGTCACCTGTCACGGTGCCTGCCCGATGGACGATCCGTATCCGGCCGCCGGGGGCCAACGCGGCAACGCCGCTCAGGAGGTCCCGTGCCGCCGCCTCGTCGCGCGCCGTGGCCTCGGCCAGGAGCAGCTCCGCACCGGGAGGCGTGGTGCGCGCGGTGGCGATGACCGTGTCGGCATGTTCGAGAACCCAGAGGTTGCTCGCCTCGTGGTCCAGGAGCCATCGCCAGCACGCCGCCGAGTGCGGCATCGTCACATCGAACCCGCTCTGGGCCGAGGCTTGCAGGGCAGCCATGGCGGGGACGTCGGAGGGCCGGGCGGCTCGGAGCGTGGCCGTTCCCCCACCGGGCGGCAAGGCGTTCACGTTCAGCGCCTGCGGTATGTCGATGGCGTACTCGTAGCCGAACAGCCGGTAGAAGTACGGGATTCCGATCATCGCCTGGACGAGGTGGCCACGGGCGGCAGAACGCTCGTGAGCCCAGTGCATGAGCGCCCTCACGAGCCCGCGTCCCTCGTATTCGCTCGCGGTCGCGACCAGTTCCACCTGGCCGGCGGGCAGCCGGACGCCTCCGATGCGCAGCTCCTCGTCGAGGAGCGTAGCGGTGGACACGACCCGGTCGCCGTCGACGACCACGGCGCAGGCGGACAGGCCCGCGTCGGGGTCGCTGACAACCAGCCGGTGATCGATGGCGTCGTCCGGCTCACCACGCTCCGACAGGAGCGCGCCAATCTGATCAAGATCTGCGGGCCTCGCCTGTCGCAGGGCGAGGCCGTCGGCCAACGAAACTGCTGCGGAACGTCCTCTGGCCGGGGTCACAGGCAGACTGTGGCAGCGCCCCGGGCATCCCGTCCAACAGGTTCTTCGCCGGGCTTGGACCTCCGACCGGTGGAGGACCGGCTACAGGTCCGCGATCCAGGGGTGCCCCGGGTGCACGCGGGCCAGGAGCTCGGCCAGGGGCCGGCGCTGAGTCGAGGTCATGTGCGGGACGGTCGTCTCGAAGTCCGCCCGGTCCTTTCGGCGGGCGTGCTCGGCCTTGAACAGCAGGACCAGTCGATGAAAGTCGGCACCAGGGTTAGGCCGTTCGTGACGCGGATGCACTCGACCGCGCTTCGTGTTCTCCGGCGAGATCGGGAGCCACTGATCGAGCGACCTTCACGACCGGGGTGGAGTGTCCGGGATGCTGGAGACACCAGGGATGTCGCTGGCTCGTGGCGGCGGGCGCGCAGGCTGCCTCCCTGACAAGTCGTGGCCGGGGCCCGCCCCTTCGGGCACAGGCACAGGTTGTCAGCGGCGCGACGCCTCGGCTGTGCACGTGGCACGGTTGAGTTCGGGGCCCGGAAACGGTGTCCGCTTGCTCTCTGAAAGCAGCCGGCGGTGGAACCCGTCCAGAACGACGGCGGCCCGGGCATGCCGCTCGATGATCGCAGCGATCTCCGGCAGAACACCGTCGGGCCTTCGACCTGCGATCCACTCCTGGAGGAAAACATCCGTCTCCCTGTCGTCCCGAACGCGGTCGACGAGGTGGTGGTGGATCAGATGGCTCGCGGTGTAGTGGCGGTCGTACACGAGATGGTCAGCCAGGAACTGCTCCTCGGCCGTCGAGAGCTCGAAACCCGAGCTCAAGGCCAGTCCGAAGTCCGCGAAGTAGATCAGCCGGCCGTCGGTCAGGATGTTGCGGAAGTGGGCATCAAAGTGCACGAGTCCGCGAGAGCTGATGAACGCCGCACCCCGCGTCAAGGAATCCTCCACCCACACGTAGGGAGAGCCGGCGCCAGTCGGCGCCGCGTGCTCCCGATGCTCGTGCAGCCACCCACCGAGTGTCTGCGGCACGTGCTCAAGGAAGAGAACCAGGCTGCAGGAGGACCGGCCGATGGCCTCCAGCCGCTCGCGTACGGCCTGAGAGCCCTCCCAGTGGGCGACCGCTCCGTCGATGCCCCCGAACTCGTCCACGAAGCCCTCGGGAGGGGAGTCGGGCAGGATGCGCCAGTGGTACATCAGGGGAAAGCCCTCGTACTCCCTCCCCAGGACCCAGTTGGTGGTCATGATGTGGACGGCCAGCTCCCGCCAGGCACCGAACCCGGCCGAGCCCACTCCGTACTGGTAGAACATCGGCAGCCCGAAGAGGTTCGCCGTGGACCGGAGGTTCTCCGGCCGGGTCTCGACGTCCGTCAACGGCACCCTCTTGACGAAGACCCGCGTCCCGTCGATGTCCAGCTCCGCCGACCTGCCGCCGATGCCGGATCCGACCGGAGGAGCGGACGCCACGACCTCGCCGAGTCGCCGGTCGCTCAGCAGGGACAGGCGGGTAGCGACGGTCCCGTAGGCGGCCAGCCGCACGGCGTGCTGAGAGTCGGAGTGGCGCATCGACGGCTCCTCGGTGCCCCGAACCAGGGCGTCGGTGTTCACTCAAACGTAATCGACTCCCACCGCCGAGGTCGACCTCGGACCGCAAGTAGCCCGGCCGGCCCGGCGGCAGCCTGCGATGGTCGGGGCGGGTCACTTCGACGCCGGGAGGACGGACTCCTGGGTTGCCTGGACTGGTGCTCGATCCGACCGAAAACGTGGTGCCCGACCATCCCGAAGAACGGACTCACTCCCGCACCAGGGTGACCGTGTTGACGCCCCACGGCGTCGTGCGGGGTCGAGCACCCGCGCCGGCGAGACCGTCGGCGCGGGCCGTGCGCAGGCTCATCCACCCGTCCTGTGACGGGCGTGCTGCTCCTCGCGTCGTGATGGTGATTCGGACGTCGCCGGTCGGGTCACGGCGTCAAGGACGAGCGCTGTGGTGTGTCGCCGTGGACGCGACTGCTCTTGACCACCTACAGTAACGGGTTCCCGGCGGGCGGTCGCCGTGCTGCCCGGTGGTGTCGATGGCGTCGCGCAGGGCGGGCAGGTCGGTGAGGGCGGCCTGCTCGGCGAAGCGGGCCAGAAGCCGGCGCAGGACCCGCTCGTCGCGGTCGCGGACGGCCTCGGCGATGGCCGCCGCCAGCGACACCTGGGTATCGGGGTCGGGGGTGCGCACCTGCCGCGCGGCCTGCTGCCCTTCCACCGCTCGCCTCCCGTTCGTTCGTCGTCGTGGCCGCCGGACGCGGCGTCCTCCGTCCTGGCGCGGCTGCGGCGACCGGCTGCCCCGCCCTGCGCGGGGCGAAGACTACCTCCCCGACCGACACCGCAAAATCTATGCCCGTCGGAGTAGACATTGCCGCACACCGTGGTTAGTGTTTCTCTCGTAGACGAGGTCAAGCGGTACCCGCCAGACACGAACTGGCGGGCAGCAGGAAAGAAGTTCGCAGGTCGGCACGGTTGCAGGGCCCTGAAGCCAGGGATGGTGCAGTAAGGCGACAGGACCGGTGGCCGGGCCGGGTGGCCCGCAGGTATCAGGGGCCGCCGCCCAGCAGTACCGCAGTTCAAAAGACGCGCCGGGCAGGTGGGCGTGAAGAAGGTGACGCAAAAGACGGCGCGGTAGCGGAGTTCCGGAGCCACAGCAGGTGCAGGACGGCGACGGGACTGGCGACCGGGCCGGGCGGCCCGCAGGTATCAGGGGCCACCACCGAGCGGTACCGCAGTTCGGTAAGTGCATTACCAGCAGGTGAAGTTGAGTTGCGCAGTACCGGCAGTCGCAGTACGCGGTATCCCAGTGAAGGCGCCCAAGACTGCGGGCGCGCGTGCTGGGAGTCCGGCAGTGGGGTTCCAAGCCGAGCGGTTGAGCAGGACGGGCGACGGGGCTGGCTGCCGGAACCGGCGGACCACCAGGACCGCCACAGCAGCACCGGGTAGTCGGCACTACCACGCAGTTCGCAGTACCAGCAGCACCGCAGTTCCGAGCAGGTCGCAGTACCCGGTAGTGGAAGTACCCGCGGTTCGCAGTAGTCGGTCAGTACAGAGGATGAACGGAGGGGACAGCGCGCCATCAGGATCGCCCGGCCCGTGAGGCATCACCCGGGCGGATTCCGAAGACCCCAAGGCAAGGACGGTGGTTTCCGGTCACGCATACGCGATCCCCGCACGCCCCCTCCCCCGGGGCGAGGCGGACATGAGGAAGTCGGCCACAGGCCGACAGATGGTGTAAAACCCTTCGGGGCCCCGGGAGCCGCAACGGCCCCGGGGCCCCTCAGCGCGTCCCCGGACACAACAACAAGAAGAGGTGCAGTGACCACGGCAATCATCCGACCCCACACCCCCGACGCCGTCAGCTCGTTCGACGATGACGACTACCCCGCCTACACCATGGGCCGCGCCGCCGAGATGACCGGCACCACCCCCGGCTTCCTGCGCGCCCTCGGCGAGCAGGGCCTCATCACCCCCCTGCGCTCCGACGGCGGTCACCGCCGCTACTCCCGTTACCAGCTTCGGATCGCGATGCGCGCCCGCGACCTCGTCGACCAGGGCACCGCCATCGACGCCGCCTGCCGCATCATCATCCTCGAAGACCAACTCGAGGAAGCCCTGCGCATCAACGAGCAGCTCCGCCGCTCCCAACACGGCCAGGAACCCTCCGCCGACACCTGACCCAGCCATCCAGGCCGACGAAACCGGCCCGCGGTGAGCAGCAGGTGCTCACCGCAGGCCGCCCGGGACACGAGCCCCTCGGTTCCGGTTCGCCGGCCGACCGTTCTCCACCGACCCGGCCGCCCGAGTTCCTGCGTCACCGGCGCGGACCACGCAGACCGCTTCCGCGCAGGGGATTTCGGGTTCGTGTGAGGCCGCACCGGCCCGGCGCATCCGCTGGTAGGGGCGAAGCGCGCTGCGGGCGGATGCCGCGATGGCCGGCGCGTCGGCGCCGACGCGCCGGGCCTAGAAGCTGACCAGGCCGATGGCGTGGCCGTCGTGGTCCACCACCGGCCACACGGCCAGGCCGCGGGAACGCATGGCGGCGGCCGCCGCGGCGGCGGGCATGTCGGCGGTGGCGAACGGGGCCCGGTCGAGGACGATGTCGCGCACTGGGGTGCGCTCGGTGGACCAGGACCGGGCCTGGAACGGCGCCAGGTGCAGGCGGGTCAGCAGCCCCGCGCAGCGGCCGTCGTCGTCGCGGACCAGGAGGTGGTCGGCGCCGGAACTCTGCAGGATGTCCATCGCCATGTCGACCATGACATCGTCGCTGACCTGCAGCTCCGGACATTTCATGAGGTCGCCGACCGTGGCGGTGGTCGCGGGGCGTTCGAGGGTGATGGTCATGGGCAGACTCCTTCGCGTATCCACCGCCGGGACCGGCGGTAGTCAGGGCACTGGCGGTGGGACGGCCGGCGGGTGCGCCGGAGCGGGCCGAGACTGCTCTGCGCTTGGTGGGTGGTGGGGCCCGGACTGCGGCGGCATTCCGGGCCCCCACGTACGCGCTAGGCGGCCAGGGCGACGCGCCTCGGTGCCCGGCGGCGGCCGGAGGAGCCCTGGTTGTCGCGACCGGCGGCCACCCGGGTGTCGCCGGTGGGGCGGCTGCGGCGGCCGCGGCTCGTGGACGCGCTGCGACGCGGACGTTCGACGACGGGGGCCGCGATCACGGTGGGGATGCCGGTGGGCACCCGGGCCCCGGTGATGCGGGCCAGTTCCTCGTCGCCGGCGCTGACGCGGGTGGTGACGGGGGTGATGGCGGCCGTGGTCATCATGCGGGCCATCTCGCGGCGCTGGTTGGGCAGCACCAGCGTGACGACGGTGCCGGACTCGCCCGCCCGGGCGGTGCGCCCGCCGCGGTGCAGGTAGTCCTTGTGGTCGGCCGGCGGGTCGAGGTTGACGACCAGGTCGAGCCCGTCGACGTGGATGCCGCGGGCGGCGACGTTGGTCGCGATCAGCGCCGTGACCTGGCCGGTGCGGAACTGCTCCAGGGTGCGGGTGCGCTGGGGCTGGGACTTGCCGCCGTGCAGGGCCGCGGCCTTCACCCCGTTCGCGAGGAGGTCCTCCACGAGGCGGTCGGCGCCGTGCTTGGTGTCGATGAACATGATCACCCCACCGTCGCGCGAGGCGATGTGCGCGATCGTGGCGTTCTTGTCGAAGTTCTGCACGTGCAGCACGTGGTGCTCCATGGTGCTGACCGCACCCGCCGACGGGTCAACCGAGTGCGTGACCGGATCCTTCAAGAAGCGCCGCACCAGGCGGTCGACGTTGCGGTCCAGGGTCGCGGAGAACAGCATCGTCTGGCAGCCCTCGGCGACCTGGGCGAGGAGTTCGGTGACCTGCGGCAGGAAGCCCATGTCGGCCATCTGGTCGGCCTCGTCGAGCACCGTGATGCCGACCCCGTCCAGCTGGCAGTCGCCGCGCTGGATCAGGTCCTTGAGCCGGCCGGGGGTGGCCACCACGACCTCCGCACCCCGGTTCAGCGTCTGCGCCTGGCGGCCGATCGACATTCCGCCCACCACCGTCGCCATCCGCAGCCGAACCGCGTGGGCGAACGGGGTGAGGGCATCGGTGACCTGCTGGGCGAGCTCACGGGTGGGAACCAGCACCAGGGCCAGCGGCCGGCGCGGCTCGGCCTTCTGTCCGGCGGTGCGGGCCAGCACGGCCAGACCGAACGCGATGGTCTTGCCGGAGCCGGTACGGCCACGTCCGAGGACGTCACGGCCGGCCAGCGAGTTCGGCAGCGTGGCGGCCTGGATCGGGAACGGCGTGGTGACGCCCTGCCGGGTCAGCACCGACAGCAACGCCTTCGGCATGTCCAGCTCGTCGAACGCCTCGACGGCCGGCAGTGCCGGGGTGGTGCTCACCGGCATCGCGAACTCGCCCTGAGCGGACGAGCCCTGACGGAGGCTCCGGCCGCCGGAGGGCCGGTCGCCGTAGAAGGAGCTGCCGCCGGAGCGGGAGGAGGCCGAGGAGCGGGAGTTGGCGTTCTGGTACGGGGAGCGACTGGAG